>JANMWO010000371.1:0-5539 GCA_031394025.1 Acidobacteriota bacterium | reverse complement strand
AGATGGACTTCGACAGATCCTGTGCGGAAACTCGACCTATTCTTTTGGGATCACGACGGGCTCTTTGCGGGCGATTTGGCCTTCTTTCGTAGCCAATTCCCCTTCATTGAATTGAGGGAAGTGGACGGTCGAATGGGGATTGATTATACTGAGCTTTCAACCCCACTTCTTCAGAGGGTTAGTCGCATAAATTCAAACTCCTCTTCCACAGTTAACACTTTTCCGCTACTTTTCGTCAATCGTCCGCTCTTAAGTAACAACCGAAGCAGAGAACTGGGTCATGCGCCAGATGGCCCACCAGCAAATGGTCCTGACGGACGGGCCATTCGGTTGGACAATGTGAACATTAATGCTTATGGTTCTTCGTATCAGTTTCCACTAAGCGATTGGCGTCAAATATTAGTCGCGCACGAGATTGGACACAACTTGGGCCTCCGACATCCCAATGAACTCCGAGGTTTCGTGAGCGTGCCATACATTCCTAATTTCAATGTTTTATCGACGTTACCGACAGATAAATACACATTTGAGCCGTTGCTAAACCATGAGTTTTACACATGGCTTAAAGATTATTACGATTCTACCGCTGGAACAACTAGGGTGGCCGAAAAGGTTGTCGCCAATGCTGGCGTGCTTCGCGGAAACGCAGACGTCGCGGAAGCGGGAGCCTTTTTTACCAGGTTTGCAGCCCCCCAACAAAGTCTCTACCGACATATTGTCAATAACCCAATCACCTTGCGTGTTGTGTTGCAGGTGCTGACTGCGCCACTGAATGGACCCAAATTTAATTTAATGAACTGGACACCAAGGGTGGACCCTTCATTTCGCTCAACTGGGGCCTATTCATTCAGTAGTGAAAACATTGGGTCGGTATGCGTGAAATCTTGTGGGCAGAGGAATTGAGAATGCGTTTATATTGTTTCCTTATTTTTTCTATCACTACGCTTTACCCGGTTGGTCTGTACGGTCAGGACCAGCTTTTTCAGATCCCCCCACAATATCAGAGCGGTATTCGCAAAGGTTGGGTCGAGTATGAGCGGATCAGGCAAGGGATGAAGGCTCTGCGGGTTGAAGTCAAACTCGAACGGGGCGTTTACCTACCTGGAGAAGCCATCAGCGCCCAAGTCACTGTGTCGAATCCGACTTCTGCCCCCATAGCAGCATTCCCACCTTTTGGAACTGGC
Organism: Acidobacteriota bacterium; assembly: GCA_031394025.1. GTDB lineage: Bacteria > Acidobacteriota > Terriglobia > Bryobacterales > Bryobacteraceae > JANXSF01. Next base: position 4,355 of record JANMWO010000371.1, on the reverse strand, counting down.
CGAACCAGCCTTGGTCTCCAAATCGGCTCGGCCAATGGAGATTGGACAAAATATGGAGAAGACGAATTCATGTTTTCTGACGACTATACGGATGGCGACATGATGGCCAACCGTAAGGTAATTTGGATTAGTGCATCCCAGTCGTTTACGGCGAAAGTTTGGCTCGGTGGAGCGACATCTCAGGGACTGATTACGCACCCCGAGATCGGAAAAATGTCTCCTGCGAAATACCGTTTAGGGCTTGCCTACGAAAAGTCAGCGAAAGCCGATTTTGAAATACAGCCAGTTTTGGGAAGCTCCGGGTTTGCAACGGTGACATTGCCAGAATATGAGAGCACGCGTGACCCAAAAGATGGGGTCCCGCCCAACTGCTTGGGCGCTGGCGTTGCGGCGCTCAAGACGAAAGAAATTACTGTCATTGTACGATCCCTGGGTATCGTGTCTTGTAAGCCCTCACGGTACGAGAATGGTCTAGCGGATGCTTTTGCTGGTTTTACTCGTGTAGCAGAGACAACGAAAGCAGTTAAGAACTTAGCAATTTCCCGGCTATCTGACGGGCGCATTCAAATCACTTGGAGAGAGGGCGAAGATAATCAGCAACGACAAGTTATCCTGCCCCGTGTAACCGGTAAGAAAGAATCGGAAGATGACGATAACCACAACGATGATCACAATTAGGATCACCATAGATGCGTGCTATCTTTGCGCGAAAGTTGGCAGTGGAAGGGGAATATTTAAGTGTGGTTCACCGCGCCAACCACTCTTCCGCCCAGTCCATAAACTTCGCTAGAATTCACAGTCCGTCAAGCTAATCACGTCACCGGTCCGGGATTGAACGGGGCTAGTGCGTTGTGCAGGCCCCAATGATCTGCCCAAGTTTTCTTGCGCCCACTGGCCACATCCAACATGAAGCGATACAGTTCCCAACCAACGCTTTCAATCGTTGCCTGGCCTGTGGCAATGCGCCCAGCATCCACGTCAATCAAATCATGCCATCGTTCTGCCAGTGCAGTGCGCGAAGAAACTTTCACCACTGGAACGAGTGCCAAGCCATAGGGCGTTCCCTCTCCTGTGGTGAATACGTGCATATTCATTGATGCTAACTGCTGCGTTCCGCAAATAAAATCGCTGGCTGGTGTGGCAGCAAACGTCAGACCTTTCGCCGTCACTTTATCGCCATGACTGGCAACCATGCTGATGGCACTGGTGCCGGCTTTTGCCACAGAGCCCAATGCCTTTTCCACTACGTTCGATAAACCCCCACGCTTATTGCCTGGTGTCGGATTCGCGCTACGATCAGCACCGCCTCGTCCCAGGTATTCGTCATACCAACGCATTTCACGAATCAGATCGCGTGCTATGTCTTCCGTTGCGCAGCGTGGCGTCAACAGATGAACGGCATCTCGAACTTCGGTCACTTCAGAAAACATCACACTCGCACCGGATCGCACTAAAAGATCAGCCGCATAACCAACAGCCGGGTTACAGGTCACTCCAGAAAATGCGTCACTCCCTCCGCACTGCAATCCGACGTTCAAATCCGATGCGGGACAAGTGGTACGCTGCCTACGATTCAACTCTTCCAATCGCTTTTCAGCAAAGCGCATAATTGCCGAGATCATGTCCCCAAACCCGCGCAGGTCTGCATCCTGAAGACGAACCACGTAGGGATCTTCATTGAAAATCGGAAATGTTGAGTTGTTGAACGGGCGTAGATTTTCGCCTGGCAACAACCGCATCGGCTGCAATTTCTCGCAACCGAGGCTGACCACCAATGGCGAACCGCCGAAATTTGCGTGTCGACTAATGTGACCCAAAGTGCGGATTGGAATACCGGCACCTGGCGCATCAATCGCCACCCCACAACCATATGTGTGCGTGATGGCCACCACATCATCCACGTTGGGAAAGCGCGGCAGCAGTTCCGCTTTGATGCGGCGCACCGCGTAATCCACAGTAGGCGCGACGCACTGTACCGTTGTTGTGATGCCCAAAATATTTTTCGTGCCCACAGTGCCATCTGCATTGCGATAGCCCTCAAACGTGTGCCCTGCCAGCGGTGCGAGTGGCGGCGGAACGGCCGTGGCCAAAGATAATTGATCCAGAGGAGGGGCCACGGGAAGGTTCAGCATATCTTCACGAATCCAACCACCAACTGGAATATCACGATTGGCTGTGCCGATCACTTCGCCATAGCGGATAATCGGGTCGCCTTGCGCGAATCGCTTCAAAGAAACTTTGTGCGATTGGGGAATGCTCTCCACCAATTTCAATCCATCAGAAAAAGCGACTCCAGCGGCCAGCCCTTCCGGGTTTACTACGATGGCTACGTTGTCTTTGGAATGCACTTGAATACGAAGAGGGTCCACGCATCGGAGAGTAACACAATTGGACCGTTGAATCACGCTTAGTCCCCATCCAAAATTGTTCCAGCAATGGCAGGCAATTGGACGTTTTGTGGTTTGACTGTAAGCTCAGCGGAACAACAAAATAGTGGAAGCAGCGGTTAGAACAATCACCATTGCCTCAAAAACATTGGTCGGAATGCGTCCTAACAACCACCGTCCGGTGAGTGCTCCAAGTAAGACCGCCGGGACAAGCACCGCATCGAAAATCAACGAAGTACGACTGAATAGGCCATGCCAGGCGTAGATTGGGATCTTCGCCAAATTGATCACAAAAAAGAACCAGGCTCCTGTGGCGATGAATTCTTCTTTGGGCAACTGCTTGGTGAGCAGGTAAAGATTCATCACCGGACCTGCCGCATTGGCCACGGTTGTGGCAAAGCCAGCAGCCATGCCGTAGAGTCCGCTGTGCGCCGGACGAAGGTCACTCTTCATGCGGCGGTATAGATACAGCACCAGCATGATCAGCACAATCGTACCGACCAACGGTCGCAATATATGTTCTGGTAAATAAAGTGCAGCCGCCCCGCCAGCCATGCCAACAACTACCCAAGGGGCCATTGCAAATAATTTGTTTGCCGCAGCGTGCCTTCGCCAGTAAAACACAGCAAATAAATCAGCCGTGCAAAGAATGGGTAGCAACCAACCTGCGGAATGTTTTGTGTCCCCGGCAGTAAGCACCATCAGTGGAATCGCCAAAATGCCAACACCGGGCATTCCAGTTTTGGCAACACCAATCATGAAGGCACACAAAGCACCGAGTATCCATTGCCAAGGGGCGAGATTAGGCATGTAAAGACGAATTGGTGATTATAGCGCGTCTGGACGCTGGTTACCGTTCCATCTTAGAATCTAGTGGATTCCTGGCCACCTGTGCGGCATCCCCGGCAAATGCCGTATCCACTTCCATTGCCTATGATGTTGGCACATCGATTCGTAATGGAAGCCAAGTCGCCGGGGCTCAGCGTCCCCAATAGAAATGGCCGTTCTGTAAGGGCATAGGGGCCGCCAAGCACCGGGGTCGCATGCAGAGTGGTTCCCCAAGCTTGCGATCCTAAAGCCAAGGGCAATGCTGCCGATCCCACAAAAGCCGCAGTGTTATTGCAACTTGTTCCTGTGAAAGTAGGCACGCCTTGAATTGCGCCCGTAGACGTGGTGATTAATTTGACAGTTGCAGAGTTTGCCCGGATGCCCGTCAAGGTATTGTTCATCAGATCGTTTGTCACGGAAAGCGAAACCAGACCGTTGGGTGTCACCACGCAGGAACAACAGGTCACTAATTGTTCATCAGGAGAAAAGGCGTATAGGTTGACACAAATATTTCCAACAGGTCCAAGTCCTGGACCGAACAGCGCAGCTCCATTCGCACCGGTATTTGTAATATTAACGATCGAATCCCCTTTCTCCAAGTTTGCGGCGTAGAGCACTTGGACGGTTGGTTGGGCGTGAACCGTAGTGATACTGAACAGCGCTGCAAGAAGAGTAAGAAGAGTTAACTTTTGACGGCTCATTTGTGATGGTCCTTACTTCCAAGACAATTTTCCTGGTAAGTGAATTCAAAAGTACCAGCAAAAACGGTTCAGTACAATCCCCAAAAAGCAGTAATCGAATGGGTTACTAAAATTTGTAAGTCCTGATAGTCCTGGGACTAACATCAACTTATAGTACTTTCAAATACTTATTAGAGACCAGCAGACTTCCCTCGGTGACGCCTTGGGGGCTGTTCCTTTTCAACTCGTCATGTAATTCGATTGAAGAACTCTCGCCATCCAAGAACCTTCCAAAGGCTTTAGAGATATTGAAAAGTTGCGTGGGCTGCTCATGTACAAATTCCAAACGAAAATGCTCAATATCCGCACTCATCCAGGTGTCCATGTATCTGCTGGCTTGCTGTGATTGGGCTCCAAACACAGTATTGCGACAGCCCACATCGGCCATAACAGGGTGTTC
>JANMWO010000354.1:0-4152 GCA_031394025.1 Acidobacteriota bacterium | reverse complement strand
CTGGCTGGGGAACAAGAACTGCTGCTGATTTGCGGAAGGTACGAAGGGGTGGATGAGCGGGTGGTCACGCATTTGGCTGACGAAGAGCTCTCCATTGGCGATTTTGTTTTGAGTGGCGGCGAATTGGCTGCCGCGTTAGTGGTGGATACTGTGGCCCGGTTGTTGCCGGGGGTGTTGGGGAATGAGGCGAGTTCGGTGCAGGAGTCGTTTTCAACGGAGTCCGGCTTGCTGGATTGCCCGCAGTATACTCGACCGGCGGAATTTCGGGGCTGGAAGGTGCCTGATGTGCTGGTGGGTGGAAACCACGAAGAGATTCGACGATGGCGTCGTAAGGCGGCCATGGAAAAAACGGCCAGGAATCGACCAGATCTGTTGCCTGGGTCACCCGTCGCTTGATTTGGCCTGTTACAATAAGAGTTTGTAGTTAATAGCAAGGAATTCGTCTCATGACCAACGCTTCACTGAAGAAAGTTTTTGATGCCAACAAGCGCACAGATCACCCTGAAATGCGTCCCGGCGACACATTGAAAGTTCACGTAAAAATCAAGGAAGGCGAAAAAGAGCGCCTGCAGGCGTTTGAGGGCACTTTGATTGCCCGTCGCGGTGCGGGAATGAGCCAAAGTATTCTTGTTCGCAAGATCAGCTTCGGCACGGGAGTGGAGCGTATTTTCCCAATCCATGCTCCGGTGATTGATCATATTGACGTGGTCCGCACGGGCCGCGTACGCCGCGCCAAGTTGTTCTTCCTGCGCGGATTGAAGGGCAAAGCTGCCCGTCTGAAAGAGCGCACGTAACCTACTGTGACTGCTGCCGGCGCGCGGCGATACACTTGCAACCTTTACTTTGAGCGTAAGGCTTACAAAGCAGGATTCCGTGTGGTTGCTGGCGCCGATGAAGCGGGTCGGGGCTGTTTATTTGGCCCGGTGTACGCTGCTGCTGCTGTGCTGGATCCTAAAAAACCAATTCGCGGCTTGAACGACAGCAAGCAATTAACGGCTGAAGAACGCGAGCGTCTGGCGGTAGAGATCCGTACGAAGGCGACAAGCTTTGCCGTATCGGCAGCAAGCGTAGCGGACATTCTGCGATTGAACATTTACCACGCATCCCGACTGGCTACTTTGCGCGCACTGCGTTCCCTTCCCCTAAAAGCAGATTACGCCTTGCTCGATTTCCTTTCTGTAGATCTTCCTATTGAGCAACTTTCGTTAGTAAAGGGCGATGCCCGGTCGCGTTCTATTGCTGCGGCTTCGATCTTAGCCAAGGTGGAACGAGACGCTGCTATGGTCCAATGGAATGTGGTGTATCCGCAATATGGCTTGGCGAAACATAAGGGCTATTGCACACCGGAACATTTGGCCGCATTAGCGGAATTCGGACCCACGCCACAGCATCGAATGGGTTATCAGCCGGTGGCTGCGGTTAGCCCGGAAGCTAGGTTCAAGCGTGGCCAGGTGGCGTCGCAAATCAGCTTATTTGAGGAATTCGAGGTCGCCGATTGATGGCAGAACAGGAACATCCCGAACTGGAAGAACTGGAATTACCGGCCAAACCGAAGATTGGTTGGTTGGCAAAATTAGGCTGGCTGGCCTGGATTATTTTGTGTTTTGAACTGGGTTCATTCCTGATGGTTTACCCGTGGATGGACACCTGGCAGCAGAACGGAATTCAGGATTGGCTGCGGCTGAGTGAAGATGTCTGGTTGAACCCATATTTTCGTGGTGCACTGTCTGGACTTGGCCTGTTGAATGTTTACGTGTCCTTAGTGGAACTGTTTCACTATCTGAAAGCGTTATTGTTTGAGTAGGCGGTAAGATGGGACCAAAGAGGCAACATTGGAAGACGTAAGCGTGGAAGTGCCCCAAGGTGGCGTTGGCGATATCGCTAAGAATCTGCTGGCGGCCAAAAACGACGAAGATAGCCCTCGGAACACCATTGCCGAATGGACAGTTACTGTCCTGTTATTGCTGTTCGGCACTACGACGCTGGTGCAGGCGTTTGTGATCCCCACAGGGTCAATGGAAGATACGCTACTTATTGGCGATCATCTATTGGTGGATAAATTGGCGTATGCGCCGCCCGGCCAAATCAGCAAATATTTTCTGCCTTACAGCCCATTGAAACGCGGCGACATCATTGTGTTCCGCTGGCCTACCGATATCAAGCTGACTTTCGTGAAACGGGTGATCGGCATTCCCGGAGACCACATCCGGTTGGAGAATAAACAATTATTCCGCAATGGGAAGAAAATTGATGAACCGTATAAATATCATAAGACCGACTTTTACGATTCCTACCGCGACAATTTCCCATCTGCACCGAACATGAGGGTTGACGACTCAGCCACCGAAATGTTGCAGCACAACACGGTGAAAGGTGAAATTGTAGTTCCCGATGACTGCTTTTTTGCGATGGGCGATAATCGCGATTTTTCGCTGGATAGCCGCTATTGGGGCTTTGTTCCGCGGAAGAATATTATTGGCAAACCGCTGATCATTTATTGGTCCTACGAAACTTCCACTGATAGGCTTTCCAGCGCCAGCATCAGCATGGATCATGTGAAGGATCTGGCTACAAACTTTTTCACTAAAACCCGTTGGCGACGCAGTTTTCAATTGATCCGAGGCTATCCCAGCCCGGAGTGACTTGCCGGAGAAATAGACTACTATGTTCCTTGATTTTTTCAAGAAAAAAGAACCTGAAATCCCCATAGAACCGCGTCATTGGATTGCCGATTGGGCGATGAATATCCTGATCCTGATTTTCGGTACGGCGACCCTGGTGCAAGCGTTTGTGGTGCCCACTGCGTCCATGGAAACCACTATCATGATCGGCGATCACATGTTTGTGGATAAGCTGGCCTATTCGCCTTCCAGTGGGATTGGCAAAATGCTGCTTCCCTATGAGGAAGTGAAGCGTGGCGATGTGATTGTATTCCGCTATCCGTTGAACATTTCTCAAAATTATGTGAAACGTGTGATTGGCATTCCTGGCGATCACATTCGCATTGTGGATAAGCAATTAGTGTTAAACGGCAAGCCCATTGAGGAACGCTACAAACAGCACACCGATAAGAATCTTCAGGTTTATCGTGACAACTTTCCACCAGATCCTAACTTTGCGGCCTACCGCGAACGTGCCAAAGACATGCTGCGAGATCACGTAAAAGATGGCGAATTAGTTGTCCCTGAATCTTTCTACTTTGCCATGGGCGATAACCGCGACAACTCTGACGATAGCCGCTTTTGGGGATTCGTGCCTCGTGAAAATATTATTGGCAAACCCCTTTTCGTATGGTGGTCCTACGACGCTCCAACCGAGGCTTGGGTAAGTTGGGATATCAGTCATTTTATTGACGTGGGCATGAATTTTTTCAGCAAGACACGCTGGGAAAAGACGTTCTCTCGCGTAAAAGCTGTCCCGATTGGGTACTAAACTTTCTGGCATGGCAAAAACAAATCATTACTACGGGCTGATTTTGGCCGGGGGACGGGGCACGCGCTTTTGGCCGCGGAGCAGAAAGAAATCGGCCAAGCAGGTGTTGAATTTCTTTGGCGAACGGACGTTGATCCAGCAGACAGTGGATCGTTTACGGACACTGCTGCCGCCGGAACGGATCTGGGTGATCACCAACGATCTGCTGCGCAAAGAGATCATCAAACAGTTGCCCGACGTGCCGCCTCATCAGATTTTGGCCGAACCGCTGCAACGCAACACAGCCCCGGCGATTGGACTGGTGGCCCAGGTGCTGCATCGAATTGATCCCAACGCGGTGATGGGCGTGTTCCCTGCAGATCATATTATTGAGAATCCCAAACGTTATCTGCAGTTCGTAAAGCCAGCCTTTGCCGCTGCGGAAAAGGGCAGCATTGTGGTGTTGGGCATGGAACCCCGTTGGGCAGAAACCGGCTACGGTTACATTCAATTTCCTAAGGGCACCAAAGCGGGAAGCCTAGCGCCCATCCCAGTGGTTTCGTTTCACGAAAAGCCCGATGCGAAGAAGGCCGTTCAGTACGTGAAGTCCAAGAACTATTTCTGGAATGCGGGCATGTTCTTTTGGCGAACGGACACCGTGTTGCGGTCCCTGGTAGAGCATTTGCCGAACACGGCGGAGATCCTGAAGAAAATTCCGCAGCCCGATGAGAAGAACTTCGC
>JANMWO010000336.1:0-4018 GCA_031394025.1 Acidobacteriota bacterium | reverse complement strand
GACTCCAAACGTTGTCAGCCGACCCGGCAATAGCACAAGGCCAATTGCATTGGGTGATCTAAATCATGATGGAAAACCTGACCTTGTTGTGGGTACCCAACATGGAGTTTATGTTCTATTGGGCAATGGGGATGGAACTTTTCAAGCGGTAGCTGCAGTTGCTGGACCCCACTATCTGCAATGGTTTGACGGTGTGGATTTGGGCGGCAGCCGTGACTGGAATGTCAGCAGTGACATATTCATCCGTGACTTTGATGGTGACGGAAATCAAGATATTCTTCAGGATGACGTTTTGTTTCGCGGAAAAGGAGATGGAACGTTTCTGTTGCCCCAATATCTCGGGGCGGGTTCATCCGATGGATTTTCAAGTGCTATTTCCGTAATTTGCGATGACCTCAATGGTGACAACAAGCCGGACATAGTCTATTTGCCCAAAGTAGCCAACGTCCAACCCGGGTCCACCGGCAAGCTTTCAATCCTGTTAAACAATAGTCCGAACGTCATAGCTAGCAACGTGCTGGGATATTCGGCTGCTTCAGGAGGGAGCTTATTAGCACCAGCGTCCATCGCCTCGATATATGGAAAAAACTTAGCTAGAGTCACAACTTCGGCTTTGAGCAGCGCGCTTTCAACCCAACTGGGCGGCATCAGTTTGCGAGTCCGAGATAGTTCGGATATGGTCCGTTTAGCGCAGCTTATCCTGGTGTCACCAACGCAGATTAACTTTGTGGTGCCAGCCGAAACATCCATTGGGCCAGCGACACTAACGATTGACGATGGTTCAACTCAACTGCAAGAAGGCGCCAATGCAACCATCGTGGTTAGAGTTGCTCCAGGTTTTTTCACAGCCAATCAGAATGGCGTAGGTGTTCCGGCAGCGACAGCGGTGCGAATTCGAGCCGATCAAACCCAAGAACCCGTCGCTGTGTTTAGCTGCGCAAGTACGGGGCAATGCAACGCCTCGCCCATCGACTTGACGAACGGTCTTGTCTACTTAAGCCTTTATGGCACAGGCTTTGGTCTGACCTCCAGTATCATTCCGTCAACTGAATTTCCCCGATGTCAGGTTGGAGATAAGACCGACGTAAAAGTTCAGTTCGCTGGCCCGCACTCGTTGTACCCAGGGCTCAATCAACTCAACCTTCTCATTCCGCAATCGCTGTCATCTGGGCAAGCCTCAATCCAGTGCCTATTTTCGGGCGCTTTCCAAAGCAGTAACGTTGTTTCCATCGCAATCAAGTAGACCAAACGAAAACAAAGAGACAAAACTATGACCCAAATATTTCCTACTCAAATGCACTCCGCCCTGCTCCTGCCACTGCTACTGTTCACTTCGATCCACGCGTCAGCGCAGACTGGCTCGGGAACCATTTCCGGCATAGTTTACGGACCCGATACAAAGCCATTGGGCGGTTCCATTGTCTGGGCGAACCTCGTGTCCTCACCTGCCCGGCCGGTGGATGGAAACTCCAGCATCCCAATCCTAAAAACAGTTTCTGGCGGTGACGGCAGCTTTACTCTCTCACAAGTACCAGCGGGGGACTACGTATTGTGCGCCAGGAATTCTATCGTCGATGCGCTGAACCCTTGTGCCTGGGGTGGCGCTGTGAGGGTGCAGATTGCCAATGGGAATCTGAGCGTTACAGGGCAGGCGATACGGATGGCGGCGGGGGTGACTCTACAAGTGCACCTGGATGATCCCTCGGGTCATTTGGCAACTCACGAAGGCAAAACTCCCGGCGCTAGCCTGATCTTAGGCGTGGCGACATTGAGTGGATTCCATCCGCTGCCGCTTGCCGCTTCAAATGGGATCAGCCGGGACTACAAGCTGCTGGTCCCCTTCGACGTCACGAATAACGTTTCCGTATCGACGCGCTTCTTTAAGCTAAACGACGAAGGCGGAGCTCCCCTATCTGCCACTGGGCCAACCATCCCCGTTCGATTCTCAGCAGGGACACCGGCGAAGGTGGTTAATTTACGCGTTGTAGGTGCAGGTAACTGAGGTCTCCGCTTGGTCTCAGAAGTAGTCAGCGGCCAAGGAATGCCTGTTACGCGATCTACACCAACTCAAACCGCCAATTAGTCATGCTGCAAGACAATGGGAACAACGTCGTGTACAACGGTACCGTCTTCCTCGGCACCACCCCGCACGCAAGTCAAATTGCGAACAACACCCAGTGCACTATGGATCTTGGGCAGATCACCTATTCTGACCCCGGCACCAACAGCGTTTCTTTGCACATTCCGGTACAGTCATTCAGCACCACGTTTCAGAACTTCGGCCCACAGACCAAGCAAGTGTACTCCGTGCCGATAGACCGGGCGGGGCAATCGCCCACCGCATGGCCAGGGACTTCCAATGGGACTTGGGTAGTGGCTCCTGCGGTATTGCAATCCATCACAGTGAACACCAATCCATCTGGCCGTAGTTTCAGCGTCGACGGCGGAAACTATACATCTGGCCAGACATTCAGTTGGAGCGGTGGTTCCCAACATACGATCGCTGTGAATTCTTCAACGCAAGCGGGCAGCACTGGGACGCAGTATGTGTGGGCCTCCTGGTCAGACAGCCAAAGCTTGTCCCACACCGTGACGGTTCCGAATTCAGCAGCAACGTACACGGCGAACTTTACGACACAATATCAACTTACAACCTCAGCCAACCCGGCAGCGGGTGGAACCATTTCACCAGGGACAGGTTGGGTTTCAAGCGGAGCCGTCACCATTTCGGCCACACCGAATAGCGGATATGTCTTCACCAGCTTTACGGGGGCACCCTCGGCGACGCAAAATCCACAAACGATTACATTATCCGGACCTTTGAGTGTGACGGCAAACTTCACAGCAAACGGTGTGGGCACAATCACGTCAACTCCTGCATCGCGGTCGATAGTACAGGGTGGAACCGCGCAATATCCGCTTACCATCACTCCACCCTCGGGATTCACTGGCACGATGGTGCTATCCACCAGCAGTTTACCCCCTGGCACAAGTGCAAACTTCAGCCCATCTTCCGTCACGGGTTCTAGTAACAGTGTTCTGGCCATTGGCACAAATTATCCAAACACCCCGGCAGGCACTTATTCAATTATTGTTTCAGCGGTGGGAGGTGGAGTTGTGCAAGCGCAAACCACAGTGACATTGATTGTCACCTCCGGGGGTGGTTCATCCATTTCTTCCAGCAGCACTGTGATTCCCTTTGGCTGGGTATCACCCGCAGAGACGCTGATGTTCAACTCCAATACCAATACGGGAACTGCGCCATGGTATTTTTCGGTGATCATCCAGAATTCTGGAACCTTCGCAGCCAATGGAAATGTCGTTTCAGCCAATGCTTGCTACATCCAGTACTTGGCGGGTTCTAGCAATGTTTTAGTTCTTTATGGAGATGACGGGGCCACCCAAATGAATCCGGGCGGAACCATACCAGGAACGCAACGCCAGTTCAGCAACAGCCGATGCACTCTCGATATCACCCGATCCTACGTGCAAACCATCGGAGGAGCCATGACACTGCATCTGGCGTTGACTTTCGAGCCAACTTGGAGTGGAGTGAAAGAGATATTTGTCGATACCAGCAATTCGGATCGTCCGAACAACGAACTTACCTGGACCAATCGGGGATCCTGGACTGTGCCTTCCAATAAACTCATCCCAGTGACAACCGATCATTACGATGTATTCCGCACAGGTGCGAATGTGCATGAGACGATCCTGACACCCGCGACCGCAGGTTCACTTACATTCAAGAAGGCACTTCCGTTGGATAATTGCGCTTGGGCGCAGCCTTTGTATGTGCCTAATGTTTTGATCGGAGGTACGCTCCACAATGTACTGTATGTGGCGACATCCATGGCAACCATTTATGCATTCGATGCCGACGGGACGAACACTACGCCACTTTGGACTCGGAGTTTGGGGACGGCATATAGGACCCCATTTGATCAGGACATATGGGATTGCAGCACCGGAACAAAATTCAATGCGCCGGCAGGAATAATCGGCACTCCTGTTATCG
>JANMWO010000323.1:0-2596 GCA_031394025.1 Acidobacteriota bacterium | reverse complement strand
TCGCAAACGCAAATTTATTAATTTCGAAGATGCCGAGTATGTTCGGGAAACCTGCCCATCACTGAAAACAGCTACCGCCTTTGTCACACGCGCCTTCTTCTTTGGCGAGACGAACAGCATCAGTTACGAAAATGAACGGGTGGAACGGATTTTGCTTCGTGGTGTGGAACCAGAATATGCCGATGCGCTACCGCAGTTTTCAGCAGCGATTGGGCGCTTCATTTCAGCCTACGATCAGGAGCATGCGCGTCCCGTGGTGGTGCTGGGAAATGACATTGCCAGTTCCCTATTTCCTTCCACTGAACCTGTCGGGAAAATTGTGAGGCTCAACGGTAAACTATACGAAGTGATCGGTGTGTTGGAAAAGGATTCAGGAGCGTTTGGCGGCCCTGGGATCGATCAATTCGCAGTTATTCCGTTAAGCGATTTCCGCAAGAATTATCCCAACTCAAAAGAGGTGGCCATCGCTTTTATTGTGGATAAGAATTCCACCGTGGAACAGGGTAAGGATGAAGTGACCCAGGCCATGCGGCGTCGACGTAGAGTTCCAACAATGGCTGAGGATGATTTCGAGTTGATCTCACCGGACTTCATCAGCGCACTATGGAAGCAACTCACCGGAGCGCTGGTTATTCTAACCGGAGTGATCAGTTCCATTGGTCTACTGGTTGGCGGCATCGGCGTGATGAATATCATGCTGATTTCGGTGACGGAGCGGACGGCTGAAATCGGCATTCGAAAAGCGGTGGGTGCGCGCAAGAGCGACATCCGCCTGCAATTTCTGATTGAGGCAGTAGTTTTGACGTTGATCGGCGGGATTCTTGGTATTGTATGGGGAGGGCTGATTGCCTTTGTGGTTCGCACGCTGGCGCCTTCCGTTCCCGCCACCTTGTCTTTGACGTGGGTAGTTTTGGGAGTGGCAATTTCCACGGGTGTTGGTTTGTTCTTCGGCTACTACCCGGCCAACAAGGCCGCGCAGTTAGATCCGATTGTCTGTTTACGGTACGAATAAAAAATGATTCCAAAACGTTACTTACTGAAGTTAGAGAACCGGGAAATGCAGTTGGGCGACCGCCCGCTTTTGGTTGGCGTGTTGAACGTCACACCCGATTCGTTCTCCGATGGTGGAAAGTATCAAGACCCGGACAACGCCTTTGCTCATGCTTTCGAACTGGAGGAAGCTGGAGCAGACATCATTGACATTGGTGCAGAATCGACGCGGCCTGGTGCACCTCGCATATCGGAAGCTGAGGAGTTACGTCGGCTGGTTCCAGTGCTGAAGCGGTTGCGGAACAAGTTGAGTGTCCCGGTGATGGTAGATACTTACAAAGCGGGCGTGGCGGAAAAAGCCATTGAGCATGGTGCGGAATTTATTAACGATCCGAGTGGGCTGACCCTGGATCCGGATCTGGCCAGGGTGGTGGCGCAGCGTGATGTGGCTCTGATTATCAATCATATGCGAGGCACTCCCGACACCTGGGCGAAGCTCCCGCCGATGCAAGATCCAATGGGTGGAGTCCTGTTTGATTTGAGTGCTTCGGTGAGCCGAGCGATGAAGGCCGGTGTTGACCGTAAGCGCATTTTTGTTGATCCTGGTTTGGGATTCGGCAAACGCAAGGAACAGAATTTCACTTTGATTGCAGATTTGGAAAGGATGGTTGAACTGGATGTGCCGATTATGGTTGGGCCATCGCGTAAATCATTTCTGGGTGTTTTTGATCCGAAGAGTCCAGACTTTGCCACAGCGGCGGCGGTGGCTGGCTGTGTGTTGAACGGTGCTCATATGATCCGCGTGCATGATGTGGCGGCGATGCGGGCAGTGGTGGAGATTTCCAACGCAATTCTGCATTCGGCAACAGAGATAGTTCGGCCTGAGGTAGTGATGCCTCGCAACCGGGATCGCAGACCAGACCGCTAACACTTCTTCCCATCCGGTTGCCGCCCAGCAACTTACCTGACTTACAGGCTCACTTTTCGGCTCCCCAGCTTAGAAGCGATTCGGGTTATTCATGTTTTGCGGTCCGATCTATCGATGTAATGTGACTCGAAAATCCGAGTGCTGCCCTGGCAGGCTTGTATGGACGAGTAAGTTACTTGCGCGCGCTTCACTTACTCTCGGTTTGAGGTTAGCATGTGTGATTGGATTTTCGGGGTGGGAGTGGGGTAGGTGGAGGGGTGTTTTTGGCGTGGGATGAGTGGGTTAGGGGTTATTTTGATTGGTTGTGAATGAGGTATTGAAAGGACTTCGCAGACCAGATTGAGAGTAATTTGCTGAACATATTGGTCTCGGCTGTCCAAACCTAAATAACATTTTTGGGATGTAAGGATTCAATCTCGGAGAAGCGTGTGAAGTCAGCAACATTGAACGTGACGATCTTCGGAATATCGTTGGCCCTCATCATAGCTACAAGTCGAGTATCGTGCACCTTGGCCCCCCTCACCGAATGAGCGACGACAAGGCTGCGCCAAATTTGAAAGACATGAAGCGAGTCAGGTAGGATTGTGAAAAACTGCTCAAGCTGGTTGATATAGCGATCTGTGGCTTCAATGCTCAGACCCAGGCCGTTCGCGGTTCCACCCGGTCTGGTGCAAACAT
>JANMWO010000250.1:0-1995 GCA_031394025.1 Acidobacteriota bacterium | reverse complement strand
GCCATCATTACATGCCGAAAGTGGATCTGAACGATTGGCGGTTAAGCATTGGCGGCGAAATCACCAAACCACAAACCTTGACCATGGCCGACATCAAGAAGCTGCCCAAAGTGGAACTGGTCAGTGTTCTGGAATGCGCTGGCAATGGCCGTGGGCTCTACGAACCTACCGTTCCGGGACTGCAATGGGAGTACGGTGCCGTGGGGAACGGCCGTTGGGCAGGTGTCCGCTTAGCCGACGTCCTGAAGCTTTGTGGTTTGAAACCTTCCGCAAAAGAAATTCTTTTCGATGGGGCCGATGTCCCGGTAGGTAAGATGCCAGAATTCAAGCGCAGCATCCCGTTGAAAAAAGCGCTGGACCCAGACACCATTCTGGCTTACGAAATGAATGGCGAAACACTTCCCGATGCCCATGGATTCCCTCTGCGCGTGATCGCTGCGGGTTGGGCTGGCGATAGTTGGGTAAAGTGGCTGACCAAAATTGAAGTTCTGGATAAGGAGTTTGACGGCTTCTTTATGAAGACTGCCTACCGCCATCCAGGTAAGAATGTTGCCCCCGGTTCAGTAGTCGACCCGGCAACCATGTCCCCACTGACGTCACTCAGAATCAAGAGTGTGATCGCCAGCCATGCCGATGGTGCGGTGCTTGCCCCAGGGCTGACGCGGCTGACTGGAGTGGCCTGGAGCGGGGAATCGCCTGTGGCTGGAGTGGACATCTCAACCGACGCTGGACGCAGTTGGCGACCAGCCGTCACCAAAACTTCCGGTGGAAAGTACAGTTGGAGCCAATGGTCCTTTGATTGGAAACCGACCAAAGAAGCTTACTACCAGTTGATGGTGCGGGCTCGCGCTGCATCTGGCGAACTGCAACCCTTTGTCCAGGAATGGAACCCTTCTGGCTATGCTCACAACGCAGTTCATACGATTGGGGTAAACGTCACAACAGTCGCGCCTGCGGCAATCCCAAAAGCCTCCATCGCTGCACCTGCGGAAATTTCTGGCCAGTTCCGATCCACCTGTATGGTGTGCCATGGAACCGATGTAATGGAACAGCAACGATTAAATCGTGGTCAATGGGAGAAGGAAGTGGATAAAATGGTGCGGTGGGGTGCGGATGTGAAACCGGAATACAAAAATCAGCTCGTCGATTTTCTAAACAGTCGATGGGGCACCCGGCCCCGGAAATAACTTTGAGGAGAAAACATGGAACGTATTGATGAACTGAAGTTGAAATACCAGTCGGTTTTGAACCTGATCAAGCAAAGTGGCGTTGTACTTGCCCATTGCCATGTGCAGGATAACAAGCTATTTGTGCAGGGAGCAGCACCGTCGGAAGATGTCAAGAACGACATCTGGAATCAGATTAAGTTAACCGATTCCACCTTCAGTGATTTGACCTGCGACCTGTCCATTGACGCCAGTTTGGCCCCTCCGGCCAGGACCTACACTGTGGTTAGCGGCGATTCGCTGTGGAAAATTGCTACCCAGTTTTACGGCAATGGCGCGGAGTATCCAAAAATCATCGCAGGCAATCCTGGCCAGTTGGTGAATGATAAGTCCGTCATCCACCCAGGCGACGTCCTCAGCATTCCTGAATAACCAAAAACCGCTTCCTTGCGGTCACGGCTCTGTAAAATCAGTATGTTACAGAGCCGTGACCGTAAAGGGAGCGGTCTTTTAACCAGAGTGATGAGGGACCCCGCTTAGAACAACCGTTCCTGCTTCCTCAGCGTCCCCACCGTTCCAATATTCGCTACTGCAAAACTCACCAGATACTGGTTTTCATTGCGATTCCCAAAACTAAACCGCCGCCATTGTACTGAGATTCCGCAGCAATCGGAATTGTAACTAACCTGCGTCACCGCATATTGCAGGATTCCTCGACGATAATCGTAAACCGCGTTGAACCCGGTATTCCAACCTTTATGCTGTTCATTGCCATAACCCACACGACCGATAATCTGGTTCGCTTCAGGAGACAGCAGTGGAATATTCG
>JANMWO010000479.1:0-16411 GCA_031394025.1 Acidobacteriota bacterium | reverse complement strand
TCGACGCTCCGGTTTGGCACCTCGATGTCGGTTCATCGCATCCCGGGGGTGTAGAAGCTCCCAAGGGTTAGGCTGTTCGCCTATTAAAGCGGTACGTGAACTGGGTTCAGAACGTCGCGAGACAGTTCGGTCCCTATCTGTTGTGGGCGCAGGAAATTTGAGAGGGCTTGTCCTTAGTACGAGAGGACCGGGATGAACGAACCTCTTGTGATGGAGTTGTCACGCCAGTGGCACCGCTCCGTAGCGAAGTTCGGTTAGGATAAGTGCTGAATGCATATAAGCACGAAACCTTCCTCAAGATGAGATTTCCCAAGCGAATAGCTTTGAAGGGCCGTGGAAGACCACCACGTTGATAGGACGGATGTGTAAGCATAGAGATATGTTGAGCTTACCGTTACTAATAGCCCGTTCGGCTTGACCATAAAATTTACTGTAGATACAAAATCTTTCAGTACAAACGCTTCCGCAAAAAGCAACTTGTCATGCTGCCCGTCAATATTCAGATCAAAGACTTTCTCTTAGAAAGTTTTTGAAAACCCAAGTTTATACAAGCTTTGGGTGGCCATAGCGAGAGGGACCCACCCGTTCCCATCCCGAACACGGTAGTTAAGCCTCTCAGCCCCAATGGTACTGCACGCGTGAGTGTGTGGGAGAGTAGGACGCCGCCCGATTAAATCAAAAGCCCGGATAACCTCCGGGCTTTTTCATTTTCGAAAGAAACTTGCCGCTCATCCGGAAACCCGAGAGGTATGATCCCCGTGGTCGTCGGCTGTTTCAGTTTCGGACCGTTCCATCTCGATAACAACCGAACGAGTGCTGCGTCGCGACGGTTCCCTTGTCGCCTTAGCGCCCCAAGCCTTTGATAAATATGAGGAGCGCATCAGTACCTTTTTTATTTTATTGATGCTTTTTGCTATAGTATGGTGTGATTCATGCGCACCACTGTTGAAATTGATGATGATGTGCTTGAGCGGGTAAAGATTCGGGCCAAATACGAGCATTTGCCAGCAGGTCGAGTTATTTCAGATTTGCTGCGTCGGGAACTGGACCAGCCCCCGAACATAGTAATGACCAACGGCATTCCAGTTCTAAAGAGCCGCAATCCAGGGGTGAGCGTTCCCAATTCCCAAGTGAACGAGTTCATGGACAGCCTTCTGCGCGAAGAGAGTGGTATTTGAAAGCTGCGCTGCTGGACGTCAGTGTACTGTTTGCCCTGATCTATGAACAACATGAACGGCATCGGGATGTGCACACCTGGTTCGGGGAAAACCACCGTTGGGGCTGGGCAACCTGTGCCCATACTCAACTGTCGGTGATCCATTTGCTGAGTTCCAATTTCGCCGCCGATCTCAATCTGGCTGTACCCATGGCAGCCGCCTTGGTCCGGTCCCTGTGTTCTCACCCTAGCCACCAGTATTGGAACCAGGAGGTTGTGCCTTCCAGTGTCGAAGCGTTCCAATGGGATCAGATAAGAGGGCGCAACCAGCTTCCCGATCTCTTCCTGCTTGCCATCGCCGTCCAAAACAATGGAATCCTGGTGACGCTTGACCGCAAAATCGGCATAGAAGGCGTAACGGGAGCTCGATTGGAAAATCTCGTTGTGCTCTAGCGCCCTCCCTCCTCGAACCCCCGCATCAGAACAAAACAGAAAAATAATCCCCTCTGTAAATCCAGCTAGCCCGTAGTCACGTATCCATTTTAGAACCAGCTGCTTAAACCGCAGGTTCAAAGGAAAAAAGTTACCAAATTTATGTTTACTCAAAGTCTGAAACGAACGTCCAAAAGTTTGATTGCAATGACTTTGCTTGCAGCGGCCGGAACCAGTGTATATGGTTCGAGCCATCGCGAAGCCCTTGCCGTCCTCAACGAACCGTGCGCCGATAATACCGACACCTATTCCTGGGTCTCTAACGGAGCGCATGACAAGCTGTACCTCATCATGAATTTCAATCCCCTGCACGAACCCGGCCAAGGGAACCAGGGCTTGCGCGCTTGCAACGGTTATCGCTACGAGTTCCACATTGGCAAGGGCACCAGTCTTAAGGACAAAATTGTATATCGTGTGGAATTCACCAACACGCTGAAAGCAGCACCAGCCCCTGGACCTAACGATGCTTTAGGCGGCGGAAACGAGTTGCTTTGGCAGCTCACCGGTGGGACCGAAACCATGACCGTCACCCGCGTTGCCGGTTCTGAAAATCAGAACGGCGATGGCGATGTTGTCCTGGCTAAAGACGTTCCAGTGCTCCCCAATAATCATGGACCGCAAACAGATCGTCTGGTCTACGGACTGGGCGCTTTCAAGGGTTATGATAGTGCCGACGCTTCCAGCCGCGAAATTGGTCTGTACGATCAGAATTTTGTCGATACCTACATCAAGCCTCTTACCAATGGCGGTCGCGTTATCGCCGGCCAATTCGACGATCCATATCAATTGGATGAAAAGGGAATCTTCGACCTGGTCAACTTGAACAGAGACGACCTTGGCGGAATCCCAGGTGCGCGTCGTGCCCCAGGTAAGGATGTTTTCACGGGCTTCAACATCTTCTCCATCGCTTTGGAAATTCCGATGGCCGATGTTTTCCCTAACGGCATTCCGCACAACAACGTTGGTCTTGCCAATTCTACCGATAGCCTGTTGCGTGTATGGTCCAGCATCAGCCGTCAGGCAACGCAGACCGTAGACGCCAGCAATATCATCACTGGCTTGAAAGGCTCTGGCAGCTTTGTTCAGGTGGGTCGTAATGCCCTGCCATTGTTCAACGCCGGCCTAGTTGGAACACAGCGTCAGACCATGTATCTGCGCTCCAGCCCACTTACTGATGTCACCAACTTTGGTGCCGACATCCTTTATCCAGTGCTGGTTCGCGATGCAGATGCACTGGGCATCTACAAGGCTTTGGGCGTTCCAGCCGCATCGGTCACCACGCTCCGCGGCCCTCGCCTGGACATCATCAAGGCCATCAATTTGGGCCGTCCAATCCCGATTGAAGATGGATCCACTGGCGACGTTCTAACCATTGACGCAGCCATTGATTCCAGCTTCCCCAACGGCCGTCGTTTGGGTGGTGGAACAACCCCCAACCGTCATCAGGTAAATGTAAACACCGTGCTGATCAGCCTGATTGTTGCCGGTGATCCATCGGCCGGTCTGGCCAAGGGTGTGGAAGTGAACGATAAGGACTTTCTCCCCAGGTTCCCGTTCCTGGCTCCAGCCCACCAGGGTCTGTTGCAAGGTCACGGTGGAGTGAACACTCCTACCGTTCCGACGATACCTGTTCCTTAGTAGTTAGTGTGTAGCAGTGGAAAGGTCCTCGCTTAGCGGGGACCTTTCTATTTTTCAATTAGGATAAATCAATGCGTTTTGTTTTTACTTCATCTCTACTTTTCGCGATAGCCCTTGTTCCACTCTGCGCCCATGACATGTGGATTGAGCCTGCAACATTCTCACCCGAAGCAGGGCAGATTGTCGCCGTTAAGTTGCGCGTAGGGCAGGATCTGCTGGGTGATCCACTGCCTCGCAATACGGGGCTGATCAACCAATTTGTGGTTGAAGATGCCACAGGACGTAAGCCAGTGGTTGGCCGTGAAGGTGCCGACCCCGCCGGTTTCGTTCGTGTGGCCAATGCCGGTCTACTTGTGATTGGATATCGCAGCAACGCCAGTTCCACCGAGTTGGAGGCAGAAAAGTTCAACAGTTATCTTAAAGAAGAAGGGCTGGACGCAGTGTTGGCGGCGAGGAATAATCGTAAAGAAAGCGGCGCTAAAGCTCGCGAACTCTTTTCACGTTGCGCTAAAAGTCTGGTGCTTTCCGGACCATCCAATGCCCGTCAAACTGATCGACTGCTGGGGTTCCCTTTGGAACTGGTGGCCGAAAAGAACCCTTACGCACTACGCGCTGGTGAAGATCTGCCAGTTCGTTTGATTTATGAGAACCATCCTTTACAAGGGGCTCTGGTTGTGGCCATGAACCGCATGAATCCTTCAGAAAAAGTGACTGCCCGCACCGATAAAGACGGTCGCGTACGATTGCGCCTGCATCCCGGTGGCATGTGGTTAATCAAAGCTGTCCATATGATTCCTGCTCCTGCCGGTTCCAATGCCGACTGGGCAAGCTTCTGGGCATCGTTGACGTTTGAGTTGCGAGGCAAGGTAACCGGATAGTGCTGCAACGCATTTTTGCTCTACTCCTACTTTGTGAATTGACAATTAGCGCGCATGAAATCGGCACGACTCGAGTGTCCGTGGTGCTTCTTGAAGGTCGCACTTACACAGTGCAAATTGTGACTGACGCAACTGCTCTGATTGAGAAACTGCAGGCTTCATCGGGGCAAACTCCTGTGGCCGAATCGCGTGCCGACCATCTGCAAGCACTGCTTCCCGGTTTCGATGAAAAGTTTCGCCAACGAGTAAAGTTAACTTTCGACGATGCGCTGGTTCGTCCTGAAATTGTCTATTCCATTGGCCCCGGAATTGACGCATCATCAGCTCCCGTCGCCACCATCCGCTTAAGCGGGGAAATTCCTTCCACGGCCAAGCGCTTCACTTGGAGCTATGGCTGGACCTTTGCATCCTATGCCATTACCGTGCGCAGTGCAGCTTCGGCTGACCCTGCCACCGTATGGCTGGAAGGAGGCCAGACCAGCCCCCCGTTCGCACTAACTGCTGCCGGACCTGCAGGCACGCTGAGCACTGCCTGGCGGTACCTGAAATTGGGTTTCACACATATAATGCCCAACGGATTGGATCACATGCTGTTCGTGCTGGGGATCTATTTGCTCAACAACCGACCCCGCTCCGTGCTGTTGCAAGTCAGCGCATTTACTGTTGCCCATTCCATTACGTTGGGTTTAAGTTTGTACGGTTTGATCAGCGTATCGCCAGCGATTGTGGAGCCATTGATCGCCCTTTCCATTGCCTATGTCGCGATTGAAAACATTTTTATTTCCGAGCTGAAACCGTGGCGATTGGCGTTGGTGTTCGCCTTCGGATTGCTACATGGAATGGGATTTGCGGGAGCACTGAAAGAACTGGGATTGCCACGTTCTGAATTTATGACAGCACTGGTGACGTTCAACATAGGAGTGGAAGCGGGGCAGCTTTCTGTAATCGGCCTGGCATTCCTGCTGGTTGGATGGCAATTTTCCAATCGGACATGGTACCGCAGCCGGATCGCCATTCCGGCCTCTGTGCTGATTGCTTGTACGGCAATTTATTGGACCATTCAGCGGATAGCTGCTTAGGCCCAATTCCATGTAGTTTTTTTGAATGGGAATGAAAACTTCGCTCGCAAGCGAGCTGGCATGCGGAATCGCCTAATACCCACTTAGTTTTTCCGCAGTTGTATTAGCAGCGTGCATCTGCGTCCATCCGCGGCCCAGATTAATGGCCGCTGATGAACGCCGATGCACGCTGATAACAACAATTTAGCGAGCCCGCCCCGCGCTTTTTTCACACTGTATGAACGGCTATTATTAGCTTTCGTGCGGAGAATCCTCATCAACACAAATGTCCCACTCTCCGCGCGTGCTGCCTCGCATCAACTGGCTTTCAATCCTATCAGTCGCATTAATCCTCGGAAGGCTCTGGCGCCAAGAGTGCCCCAGGGCTGATCCTCAACCAAATAAACCCACGTGGAACCACGGTCGAACAGTGGCTCTTCCTGCACCTCAGGTTCGGCCAAACGGCGATCCACTTCGCTTTCCACCCATTCCGGCATATCTGCAAAAAAATCGGTCACCCGGTGCAGATACTCATTCAAAGGATCCTTCCCAGCCCAGGATACCCATTGGATTCCTTCGCGCAATCCAGTTACTTGAGCCAGATAATCAGACCACGCCTCGTCGATTTTTTCAAGTGTCAGCCGACGACGTTGGGGTTCTTCCGACGCGCCCTCCAACACGCTATCGCGCCATTCGCGAAACTGTTGGCGTTGATATTCAGTCAGTCCTTCGTACTTCCAAAGAATCGTCCGGGCATTCAGATTCTGCCCTTCAATGATGCGTTGAATATGATCCACATCATGATCGGCACCCAATCCGTAGCGCTGCATTAGCTCATCTTCATAGCTGATAAAAAATCGCGATTCCCCAGGATCGCCCTGCCGCCCCGCGCGACCTCGAAGTTGATTGTCAATGCGTCGGGCTTCATGACGATTGGTGCCGATGACATAGAGTCCCCCCAATTCGGCAACGCCTGGCCACAACTCAATATCGGTGCCGCGCCCGGCCATGTTGGTTGAAATCGTAACCGCACCAAGCTTGCCTGCACTAGCAATAATCTGCGCCTCTGCTTCATCTTGACGGGCATTCAACACTGCATGAGGAACGCCGCGGCTTGTCACCATCATGCTTAGGCGCTCACTTTCCGCAACGCTTGCGGTGCCCACCAGCACTGGCCGACCCAGTGCATGGCACTTGACGATTTCCTCAGTAATCGCATTTTCCTTCTCCCGCTTCAAACGAAAGCGGACGTCCCGGTGGTCCTGGCGAATCATTGGCTTATTCGTCGGAATTGTAATCACATCCAATTTATAAACCTTTGAAAATTCTTCGGCCTGCGTGGCAGCAGTCCCCGTCATGCCGCACTTCACGGGGTACATGCTGATCAGACTTTGCAACGTGATCTGTCCCAGAATGCGGCCTTGCTTTTGCAGCGGCACGCCTTCCTTGGCTTCAATCGCCGTCTGCAGCGCAGCAGGCCAGCGGCGGTTCAACGCCACCCGACCCTTGAATTCATCCACCAGTGCAATCGCCGAATTACGCACCAAGTAGTCCACATCACGATGCAGTAAAACTTGCGCATGAATGGAGTTCACCGCCGCTTCCAGCGTCCGCTGATGTTCGTGGGCGTACAGATTGCGGCACCCTATGGCTTGCTCAATAGCCTGGGCTCCTTCGGCGGTCAACAACACATTGCGACGATACTCATCGAATGTGAAGTGCCTTCCCATTTGTAAGTGAGGAGCTAACATGGCCAACTTATGAACCATTCCAGCAAGCGGGGCGGCACCGCCAGCAATTACCAGAGGAATGCGAGCTTCATCAATAAGAATGGAATCTGCTTCGTCAATCAGGCACGATTGAAATGTCCCGCCCACGCGCTCTTCTGGTTGCATCACCAAACCATCGCGCAGATAATCGAACCCAACTTCATTCGCAGTAGCGTACAACACGTCGGCATCATAAGCCAGGCGGCGCTCTTCTGGGGGAATTTTCTGCGTGAGGGCTGCAACGGTTAAACCTAATTGCTGGTAAACGGGTCCCATCCAGGCGGCATCGCGCGTGGCCAGGTAATCATTGGCCGTTAAAATATGGACACGACCAAAAGCCTGCACCATAGCGAAGGCGGCCATCACGGCGGTTAACGTTTTCCCTTCGCCAGTCTGCATTTCAACAATCTTTTGATCGACCATGGCCAGCGCCCCCAGAATCTGGACGTCATATGGGCGCAGGTTCAGAACCTGTTCAATGCTTTTGGCAGCTTGCGCAATATCGGTTTCCACTGCATTCTTCGGTTGTCCAGCCCGAATGCGAATCAATGCCGGTTCGTAAGTTTTAGAGCTGAGCACACTGGTACCGCCAGAAAACAGTTTTCCCCAAATAGACATAAGTCTTCTCCTGAAAGATGAAAGGATTCTATAGATCCGCCCGCGTAAGGCAAGTGGTCCTTGGTGAATTTGCTGCTAGGAGAAAGCAGGCGGAGGGCGTTCAAACAAGGAAAAGCATAGAATTGTTTCCGTTAATACGGGAACAAACAGCGAGGGAAGTCGAAGCATGGTTCGACGAACTGACTTTACGGCAGGCAAGGGAAGAGACTGCACTTGGGCCGCTCGCCGATTGGTGGCAATCCAAACTATGGACGATGCATTCTGGGGTCCCACGGATCGCGCAGCCACGACGGTAACGCCGCCCGTGACGAGCGTGAGGAATAGCAGCCAGATTGCAATGGACTTGCGCACTTCTTCTAACTTATCACTGAATCACCTTGTGGGTGCAAATGCGGCTGACCAATAGATGGCTGCGAGCGAACAGAAAAGGCTGGTGACCAATGCGTGACCTACTAGCAGCGCATTCCCCGGCGGCCAATCGCGATGATCGTACCAGAAGAGGTCGACTAACACTCGAACGGTCCAGAATACGGCAATGAATACGGCCAGTCCGCGGGCCACTGGGTCACCGGTCAAAAAGGAGTCATGAAATCGCCAGGTCAACACGGTAAAGCTTAAGATGCAGAGCAAAACGTAGAAAGCGTACACCCAAAACACTTTCTGATTGAAACGTGTGAGTTTAGGAATGTCCTGTTTCCAGCCTAAACGGGCTGGTGCCTGAGCGCTGGCAATCAGCACAACTAAGTGGCCAATTGCGGCGGCGTAAATCGCCTGCGAAAGATACCATTGCCAGGAATTTTGCGCGATTAGTGTGTGCAGCCAAAAGTAGAACGGCACAATCAGCGCGTGACGGAATTGTTCGTGAAAAAGCCAGGGGATCGGCAGGATCAGCCAGAACCAGGTCCAAGCTCGGTTGGCAATTTGGAATCGCTCTTCCACTTCAACCAATACGCCCTGCAACAGAAAGTAACCGAGAGGCATTCCCCAACCAGCACCGGCGGGAAAGCTTAGCCCAAATTCATGCAACATTCCGGAAAGCGCAAAGAGTGCGAAACGTGAGCCTTTCTTGCCGAATTTGCGATAGAGAGGGCGCAGAAACAGGCTTTGATTCATTTCAACGAATGCCAAATTCCAGCGGCGGCTCCAGAAATCTGTGAGCGATTTGGCGGCCCATGGACGGTCGAAAAGCAGGCGGACAGGAAAGCCCGCCCAGCGCAATAACCAGGGAAGGAGGTCGCATAGGCCCAGGTGAATTGTGAGGAGCAATGCGGCGATTCCCGCCAAGCCTAAAAATTGATCGTGAAGACGAGGAGCGTAGATTGCTAGCATCAGCATGGACAGGGCACCGAAGGCCATGCGAGCCCAAGCGGTGAGGAATGGAATGGGCTGGATGGTCTGAGGCACCCCTCCAATGCGAAAGTGTCTTGGAACCACGCCCGGCCAAGCGAACAGGAAGGCAGCTAACCCGGTTCCATTGTATGGACCGCGTCGAAGGGTCAAGGCGACAATCTTAAGAAAATAGATTGCCCCAATCGAGGCTATGAGCAGGCGTAGTAGAGGAGTCATATTGTAGCCGAATCATGTTTATGAACATGTTCAACTACAGTATGGGCGGAGAGGGGCCGTGCGTCAAGTGTTTTTTGAACGCGTTCATTATGGGCTGACGATTACTTGAGTTTTGCTGCGCGAAGCAACACTTGGAACAGGATCTTTTCCGCCTCAGTTCCAGGCATTAGAAAGTCAAAGTGTGCGGAGTCGGGAACGTTGATCACTTCCACGCGACCACCTTTCGCTTTCGATTGCTGAATGTAGGAAGTAAATAGGCGACCAGGAACGGCCCGGTCTGCATCACCAAATAGCAACGTTTGGGGCGCTGTGATGGGCAAAAGATGCAAGGGCGAAGCGGCTCGGTAATGGTCCGGGACATTTTGCGATGCACCCCCTAGCGCCATCTCCTGAAATTTGCCGCAAACATCCAGGCCATAAACGGCGAACGCATCCAGGTCTACAATGCCCGCAATGGGTACAGTCGCAGCAATGGGCAGCGGCTTTGATATATAGAGTGGACTATTTTTCGGAATGTGTTTGCGACCAGCAGCCCATAGCGCCAAGTGCCCCCCTGCGGAGTGTCCAGTGGTCACTACGCGACGCAGATCCAGGTGATTTGCGCGGGCAATTGTTCGAAGATGATCAATAGCCAATGCAGCGTCTTGAATGGTTCCGGGCCATCCGCCACCGGGCTGATGTACCAGCCTATATTCAATATTCCAGGTAGCAGCACCGGCATCGGCCAGTCGGGTGGAAAGGTTGGTCATGTAAGTGGCGTCGGCGAAATCGCCCCAGCATCCACCGTGAATGACTACGATCACGGGATGCGGCCCTTTGCCTTTCGGCAGCCGTAGTTCGCCGAACTGATGGGGGTCTGGACCATAGGCAATCTTCATGTCTGGTGGACGTGAAGGCAGCTGATTCAAATCGCCAATGGTGACTTTCGTAGCTTGGCCAAGTAGCATCGATGCGCAGAGGATTGGAAGAAACAACTTCATGAGGATCGTATGATTGTAGGCATAAAACGAAGCTAAGTACAGTCTTTTGAATAAAGGGAATTAGAAGAAGATAATTTAATAAAATCCTAAGGATTCTTGTCTTTTCAATGATCATTATCTTAGGTAATATTAGCAATGGCCTTATACCCCCGGGCTTCCAAAAAGGAGAATCTGAATGACGATTGGAAAGCGAATGACCGCAGAATTTATCGGTACGTTCTGGTTAGTATTTGGCGGTTGTGGCAGCGCGGTATTAGCAGCCGCATTTCCGCAAGTGGGAATCGGCTTGCTTGGCGTGTCCCTGGCGTTCGGGCTAACGGTGCTGACCATGGCTTACACGTTCGGCCACATTTCCGGGTGCCATTTGAATCCGGCGGTGACGGCGGGTTTGGTTGTTGCTGGACGATTTCCGGGGTCAGAAGCATTGCAATATGTTATTGCGCAGGTGTTGGGTGGGATAGCGGGGTCGGGCATTCTTTATGTTATCGCCAGCGGCAAGGTTGGGTTTAGTCTAGCTGGCGGATTCGCCTCCAATGGCTTCGACATGCATTCACCCGGAGGTTATTCCATGATGGCCGCCTTGGTGGCGGAAACTGTGCTTACCTTTATGTTCCTCACAGTAATTTTAGGCTCCACGGATCGACGAGCCCCAGCGGGTTTTGCACCTATCGCGATTGGGCTTTGCCTTACCTTGATTCATTTGGTTGGAATCCCGGTCACCAATCTTTCAGTGAACCCGGCACGCAGCACTGGCCCGGCGGTTTTTGTCGGCGGATGGGCGTTAGAACAGCTATGGCTATTCTGGCTGGCACCGATTGTGGGTGCTATTGTGGCCGGGTTGGTTTATAAGGGTGTGTTTGAATCCGAAGGTAAGTAATTGGGCAAAACTTTTCCGCTCAAGCAAGATTAGCGCTTTGCTTTTCGTCGAAAATAGCTGTAGCCGATTCGTCCTGTGGCGGGTCGGCGGCGGCGAAAGCATGCCGGTAAAGTTGAGGCGTGGTGTTCAGTACTCGATGAAACGCTTTGCGCATGACGTCGGCATCGCGAAATCCGCATTCTGTCGCAATTTCCTTGGTCCCTTTCGAACTTTCTGTTAGTCGACGACACGCCGCCTCTACTCTGACCCGTTCCAGATAGGTGGCCGGCGAATGGCCCGTTCGTTCTGTAAAAACGCGCGCAAAGTTGCGGACACTCATACTGGCTTGCGTGGCCAGGTCTTCCACTCGCAGGGGTTGCTGCAGATGAGCCAGCATCCAGGGAATCAAATCGCTAAATGTTTCATGATCGGAAAACTGTCCCGCTAGCGCTGTGCTGAACTGAGACTGTCCACCGGGCCTGCGCAGGAACATCACCAGTTCGCGGGCGATCTGCATGGCCACGCGATGGCCGTGATCTTCCTCAACCATGGACAAAGCCAGGTCCATGCCAGCTGTAATTCCTGCGGATGTCGATATGCCGTGATCGCGGATAAAGATGCGCTCAGAATCGACGCAAACCTTTGGGAACAGAGTTCGAAACTGATCGCACCATTGCCAGTGCGTGGTTACGCAGCGTCCGTCCAGGAGCCCGGCTCCAGCTAGTGGAAAGGCTCCGGTGCAGATGGAACCCAAGCGTCGGACTGTTTTCAATTGCATGCGTAGCCACTGTTGCAGGTCAGGATCATTGGCTGCTTCTTCCACGCCGCGTCCACCCGCCACTAACAACGTGTCAATGGGGCCTTGCACATCTTTATAGAACACGGAAGGGGAGAGGCTGAGTCCACAAGAAGTTGGCACGGAGGCTTCGTCTCGAATGGATGCAAGCTCCACACGGTAAGTCCCAATAATGGGCATATTGAGGCGCTCAAGGACAGCTTCCGTTCTGGCAAATACTTCCGCTGGCCCGGCCACGTCCAGGATTTGCAGACCGAGCGGAGCAACAAAGACCACGCGTCGCACAAGGTCTGGTGGGCACTTAGCGGGAGTTTGATTCATTCCTAAGCATAGGGCATGGCATGGCCGAATTCGCTGGATATGTGTCCTTTGTGAATTAGGGAATGAAACCTAGTATGGGTGCAGGAGATTACTACATATGAAAAAAACAATTTTGACCACCTGCCTGCTGCTCTCTTTCGGATTGAATTGCTTTGGCGAGACAGTGGACGGCTTCCTGATGCCATCGAAGTGCAAGAAGGACGACCCCACTACACATACCAGGGAGTGCGCGCTGGCTTGCAAGTCTAGCGGATTCGGTGTTGTAACAGCGGATGGCAAGTACATCGGCTTTACCCCCGATGGCAACAAGCAGGCGATTGCCATGCTGCAATCCACCAGCAAGCCCAAAGATCTGCAAATTTCTGTTCAAGGCACGCGGCAAGAATCGCTGTTGATCGTTGAATCGATCACTTGGAAATAGGCGAATCAAGAAAAGGATATCTACAATGAAACTCAAATTATTTTTACTTTTGTCGCTGGCCTGCGTAAGCCTGGCGGGTCAGCAACCGCGGCCGGATGAACCGCAATATACAAGTGACGGACAGCTTAAGCTGCCAGCCAACTATCGCGAATGGGTGTATCTTACTTCGGGGTTGGGCATGACGTATGGCTTCGTGGAAAGTGCCGCAAACACGGTGATGGGTGAACGTTTCGACAACGTATTTGTAACACCGCAAGCATACAAAGCATTTCTGGCCACAGGCACCTGGCCCGATAAGACCATGTTCATGATGGAGGTCCGCTGGTCAGCCAGCAAAGGTTCCATTAACAAAGGCGGTCACTACCAGGAAGGATTGGTTGGAATGGAAGCGCACGTCAAGGATGAATCGCGATTCCCAGGCAAATGGGAGTTCTTTGGATTTGGTTCTACAGCGCAAACGGGTAAGCCACAGGGAGCGAAATCAAGCTGCCAGACGTGCCACGCTACAAATGGTGCGGTGGACAATACGTTCGTTCAGTTCTATCCGACCTTGTTGCCAGTGGCGAAGGCAAAGGGCACTTTGAAGCTTGGGATTGTGAAATGACTGTGAATGGTCGATGGGCTTGGCGGGGGCGCTGCCGTTAGCAACTTGCCCAGTGTTGTTTTGGTACTGTGCCGCAAGTGGACTTGCAATCATTTGCCAGCTATTTCATTTTCTTCAATTTCTCGTGAGAAGATAGAATGAGTTGTGATCTTAAGGCACAGTACAATTCGGATCATCGCAATGCTAGTGATGATGCTTTCAGCAATTGAAGCAATTGCCTGCGACCAGTCGCATAGTCAGGCAGCTAGCGCAAATCAATCTAGCTCCCAGCAACATTCCGATGAGGATTGCGGTTGCTCTGACGGGTGCTTGTGCTGTTGTTCGCACGCTATCCCAAGTGTTTACCGATCAGCGCCGATGGCCGCACTTCTAACTTTGATCACGACTGATTATTTACCCATCGCACCTACCCTGGCGCCAACGCGCCTTTATCGACCTCCCCGAACTTAGTCTTCCTTCAGCACAGCACAACAGCAGTAGTGTTTTTTAATCAAGGAAGGATTATGGACTGGAAACCAGTGATGTTTTCGTTCGCGCTGATTTGCGCGGGTACGGTGACGCGTGGCCAATCACAATCGGTTGAGCCAAGCAGTCTTAGAGATCTTGTGGAAAGCGCTCTACAGAGAAACCGAGAACTTCTTGCTGTGCGTCAGAGCGTGGCTGAAGCTCAGGGTCTTCTAAGACAGGCGGCAGTGCGGCCTGCTCTAACTCTTGAGGTAGAAGCTGGGACTGGACGGCCTCTTGGCACCGTTGGAGAGGAGGAATACTCTGCTGCATTCCTGCAACCAATTGAACTTGGAGGAAAGCGGCAGAAGCGGGTGACCAGTGCGGAATTGGCGGTAAAACTTGCCGAAGCAGAGTTAGCTGAAAAGACACGGCAGCTGACTTTTGAAGTTAAGGCAAAGGCCATTGAGGTAATGAGTGATAGTGAAAAAGTAAGGGCGCTTGATCGGCTGGCGAAGGTCAACGAAGAATCTTTCAAACTAACTGAGGCCAGGGTTAAAGAAGGGGATGCAGCACCTCTTGATGGGCAACTTCTGCTGGTGGAACTAAGCCGTACCGAGGCTCAACAAGCAGCGGCAACCGGACACTTTGAAGTAGCGCAGGTGGAACTTCGAAGGATCATAGGGCTTTTGGAAACCGATGCAATGTCGATTGGAAACATTCTCCCCAAGAGTCTGCAAGAACCTGTTCTTGCCGTGCTTCAGGAGTTGGCTCAAACACAGCGTCCAGATCTTCGTACGGCACAACTTCTTGCCGAGCAAGGACGAGCGGAAGTTGCACTTACTCAGGCGCAATCCAGGCCCGATGTTACGCTTTCTGCGCGATACATACACAGAAATTCACAATTTGACGACCCGAACGGATTGACCAGTAACGGAGCCCGCTCCGTCCTGAAGGATCAGGGAAACGTGATCCTGTTTGGCGCTTCAATTCCACTTTTCGCTGGAAGGAGAAATCAGGGAAACTTGGAAGCATCTGCGGCGCGGGCAATGGGATCTTCGCTCCGCAGACAGCATTTGGAAACGACCATACCGCTAGAGGTTCAAGCTGCGTACCGTCGTTTGAAATCGGCAAAGGCTACGCTTGCCATCTTTGAGCGGGGGGTGGTCGGTCAGTCAGCAAAAAACCTGCAGACCATTCGTCAAGCTTACCTGATAGGACAACTTCGACTACTGGACGTGCTGAACGAGCAACGGAGACTTGTAGAGATTGAGATTTCCTACATTGACGCTAAAGCTGATTTAGCGCGAGCGGTCATTGAGCTGGAACGATCCATTGGAGCTGACTTGCCATGAAACGACTCATTCTACTGTTCGCAGGTTGTTTGTTTCTTATTAACTGTTCAAAAAACAAACAGGAAGTTCAGGCCGAAGTACCGGAAAAAGGCCCCGTCGTGGTGGAGATGAAGCTGGAGGCTCAACGTCACGTTGGGCTTCAGGTGGAGACGATCAGCGAACGGCAACTGACCGAATACTTGCAAGTGACCGGCACGGTACAGCCGATTGACAGCATGGTCGGTCAGGTGCGTCCCTTGGGTCGTGGCAGGGTGCTGCGAGTCCTTGCCAAAGTTGGTGATCGAGTGACTGGGGGACAGAAACTTGCCGAAATAGACAATATTGAAGCGGGTGAACTACTCACCCAGGAAGAGTCGGCGAGGGCGGAACTGCAGCGGCAACGGGTGCAACTTGCCACTCGAACCAAGCAATTGGAACGCATCGAGCGGCTGGTGGATATTGGAGCATCGCCTCAAAAAGAATTCGAAGCTGCGCAAGGAGAACAGTCGGAACTTCAGCAAACCATCCGATCGCAGGAAAGCGTGGTGAACGGAATTTCTGCCAGACTTCGACGATTCGGCGCGGAAGTAGGAAGCCTTCGTGGTGCCGTCGTGACCAATCTTGGCGCTCCTTTTGCAGGAGTGGTCACCAAGGCGCGGGTTGCTTCTGGAGATTTTGTAGATACTGGTTCCGAACTCTTCACCATCGCCGACATCTCACATGTATGGGTGCAGGCAGAGGTTTATGAAAAAGACCTTGGCCGCATTCGAGTGGGCCAAAATGCCTTCATTACTGTGGATACTTACCCAAACCAGGAGTTCGAAGGAAGGGTATCTTACATCAGCGACGTCCTTGATCCACAAACCAGAACTGCCCGTGTCCGTTGTGAACTGGCAAACCCGGCGCTACGACTAAAGCTCGACATGTTTGCCAGCGTACGGGTCCCCACGACATTCAGCAAGCGCGCACTTGCCGTACCAGTCTCTGCGCTGCAGCAGGTTGAAGGGAAAAATGTTCTATTCGCGCAAAAGAGCGCTACCAGCTTTGTGATGCGCCCGGTGCAATCGGGGTCCACTGTAAACGGACAGATCGAAATCGTATCCGGAATAAGTCAGGGGGAGATGGTGGTTACTCAAGGAGCTTTCCATCTGAAGTCGATTGTGGTCGGAAAAGATTTAGGGGAGGACTAAACAGTGGGTCGAATTGTTTCTCTCTCTTTACGCTTTCCGTTTATTGTTGTGCTGGGGGCTTTATTGGTGGCAGTGCTTGGAGTGTTGTCTTTGCAGGAACTGCCCATTGACGCTGTCCCAGACGTGACCCCTAACCAAGTGCTGGTGCTTACCAAAGCTCCTTCTCTGTCTCCAATTGAAGTAGAGCAGTTCCTTACCTTCCCCGTTGAAACAGCGATGACGGGCCTGCCTGGGGTGGAGCGGATTCAATCTGTTTCGAAGTACGGTCTTTCCTACGTTGCCGTTTACTT
>JANMWO010000238.1:0-15439 GCA_031394025.1 Acidobacteriota bacterium | reverse complement strand
GGCAGTATGCGGCTAAAGTCGGCTATGGCGGATCGCCGTTTTATGACTTCTCAGAAATAGTGTTGAACGTGGGAACCAAATAGCGGTCATGCCCTACGCCCGTTCATCGAACCGAACCCATAGCCAAAGCTAGCCTGTGCTAACTTGGACAATTCCCCATCGGTAAATCCCAGTTGCCCTGCCTTGTCGTATTCATCGGAAAGTGTCGTGTGGAACATGGCTGGGTCATCGGTGTTTAACACAATCGGAACGCCAGCATCGGCGATTCTTCTAACGGGGTGACTCTTTAGATCGGCAACTGCACCGGTAGCCACATTGCTTGCAATACAAATTTCCAAGGGAATCTTTTGCCTTCTCAATTCGGCCAGCAGATCGGGATCCTCCACGGCGCGAATGCCATGGCCAATGCGTTCGGCTCCAACTCGCAGTGCGTCCCACACTGAACCTGCATCGCTAGTTTCGCCGGCGTGCGGTGCCAAGTGCAGTCCGTTACGCTGGGCCAGTTGAAACGCTGCAAGATACTTTGTGCAAGGGCCACGGCTTTCATCGCCGCCGCATCCGAAACCAACTACTCCTTCGCTGGCGAATTCTACAGCCAACTGGGCAACACGCATGGCATGGTCCAATTCAAAGTGCCGGATAAAATCGAACGTCCAGTAGCAGGGGATTGCCGCGGCGCGGGCTTCGCGATTAATGGCTTCAAATATTGCATGGATGTCCTGTTGTTTCCATAGAATCACACCAACGGAAAGGGTGAGTTCCACATAGCCGACATTATCGGCAAACAACCGTTGCAGCAAATGGCGCGTGGCCAAAGCATAGTGCTGGGGGCTTTCCAGAAGCTGTGACACCCACTTATAGCTTTCAAGAAACTGCGGGAAATGGGTTGTATTGTATCGTTGATGCACCTCTGCCGCAGAAACCTCTGGATGCATTTCGATGATGGTGGCCGCTTCCAGCGAGCCTTCCAGATGCAGATGCAATTCTGCTTTGTTCAATTCACGGTGGAAACGGGGCACTTACTGTAATAATAGTACCCATGGCCGCTGGTTCGAACATTCCACGTGAAGAAATTGATGCGATCCTGGGTGGTTACCACGGTGATCCGTTTGCGATTCTTGGTCCACACAAGTTGGCAGGAACTGAAAATTGGGAAGTGCGAGCCTTTCTTCCGCAAGCTTTAATGGCGCGTGTGGTGATTGGTAATCAAGCCTATGCCATGACATCAGCCGACAACGCTGCAACCACCAACAGTGGCTTCTACGTCGTTTCATTGACCGGAGAACCGCAACCCTACATTCTGGAAATTAAGCTTTGGAATGAAGAGTGGACACAACTGGAAGATGTGTATCGCTTCCCAGCACTATCCACCAACTTCGACCTGCACCTGCATGGCGAAGGAACTCTGTTTCATGGCTACGATTCATTTGGTGCTCATCCCGCGCGATTAGAAGATCACGATGGAACCCGTTTTACAGTATGGGCTCCAAACGCGCATACGGTTAGTATTACTGGTGATTTCAACGATTGGGATACCCGTCGCCATCCCATGCGTTTGCGGGAAGGTGGCGTTTGGGAAATCTTTATGCCGGGCGTGGGTGAAGGCGCCTGCTACAAATATTTCATTCAATCAAAGGAAAAAGGATACAGCCAACTGAAATGCGATCCTTATGGATTCGCCTCAGAAGTGTCTCCACGCACAGGGTCGGTGGTTGCTAACCTTGACTCCTACCAGTGGAACGACGCTGGTTGGATGGAAAAACGCGCGCACACGGATCTGCTTCGTCAGCCAGTTTCCGTTTACGAAGTTCACATTGAAAGTTGGTTGAAAGGTCCTGGCAATACTTGGACAACGTATCGCGAATTGGCCGAATCGCTGAGCACTTACGTGAAAAAGTTAGGCTTCACACATGTGGAATTTCTTCCTGTTGCTGAACATCCATTTGCCGGATCTTGGGGCTACCAGGTTACGGGATTCTTTGCGCCAACTTCCCGCTTTGGTGGCCCGGCTGATTTCATGTTCCTGGTGGACCGCCTGCATCAGGAAGGCATTGGAGTGATCCTTGATTGGGTGCCTGGACATTTCCCTAAAGATGCTCATGGGCTGGCCTATTTCGATGGCACTGCGCTTTACGAACATGAAGATTCGCGCAAGGGAGAGCATCGCGATTGGGGCACACTGATTTTCAATTATGGTCGGAATGAAGTGCGTTCGTTCCTCATTTCCAATGCCCTGTTTTGGTTGAAGAAATATCACATTGACGGATTGCGTGTGGACGCCGTGGCTTCAATGCTGTATCTGGATTACTCCCGCAAAGAAGGGGAATGGATTCCTAACGAATACGGCGGACGGGAAAATTTGGAAGCAATTTCCTTTCTTCAGAAATTCAATGAGCAGGCGCATACTGTGCCCGGCGCCATCACGATTGCAGAAGAATCCACTTCCTATCCAGGTGTCAGCAGGCCTGTGTACTCCGGTGGTTTGGGCTTCACCATGAAGTGGAACATGGGCTGGATGCACGACATGCTGAAGTACTTCCAACAAGACCCTGTCTATCGCAAATACAATCACCAAAGCATCACGTTCAGCATGCTTTATGCGTTTAGTGAAAACTTCATGCTGCCCATTTCGCATGATGAAGTGGTGCATGGCAAGGGGTCTTTGATTGGAAAAATGCCCGGTGACACTTGGCAGAAGTTTGCCAACGTCCGAACGTTTCTAGCGTATATGTGGGGGCATCCTGGAAAGAAGCTGCTGTTTATGGGATGTGAGATTGGGCAGTTTGATGAGTGGAACCACAACGTGGGCATCCAGTGGGATCTGCTCGATTTCGAATCGCACAGAGGCTTGCAATCCTGCGTTACAGCATTGAATACGCTGTACCGGTCAGAACCAGCCCTTTATGAAGTCGACTTCAGTTACCAGGGCTTTGAGTGGATCGATTTTAGAGACACGGAAGCCTCTGTGATTACCTTCCTTCGTAAAGGAAAGCACTCTAATGATCACTTGGTTTTCATCTGTAATTTCACACCCGTGGTGCGCCATAACTATCGGGTTGGTGTTCCTGAAGCTGTGACTTATGTTGAAGTACTCAACACCGATTCCAATCTGTTTGGTGGCAGCAATGTCGGAAACGGCGGATTTGTGGTGGCCCATGCGGAAGCGTCGCACGGCCAACCTGCCAGCGTTTGGCTCACTGTTCCACCATTGGCAGTCCTCGTGCTAAAGCCATTGAGAACATGAAATACTTTGTGGCTCTAATCGCCGTCTTAGCCTTGGCCGATGGCGCACTCTTGTTAAGAAGACCGGCAATACCATCGTCGGTAGATTGGCAAATTCTTTCCGCTAACTTTGCGCTTCTTGTACTGTTCGGATTGCAACATAGCTTAATGGCGCGCAGGGCAGGTCGTACTATTTTTGTGCTCAGCTCAAGTGCCGTCATTTTCCTTCTCGTTGAATTTTGGCAGGATTCTGGTCCCGTACTGTGGATCATGCCCATGTTTTGGTCTTATTTGATGGCGTTGACTGGTGTGGTGATCACTGGAATTGCGGCGGCTACCTTGGGCGCTTTGGAATTACTTGGCTTGCGCGAAGAACAACCGGTGCAGGAATTTCGTGAGCCGGTGCTGCATCGCTACGTTCGCCATCCCATCTATTTAGGCAACATTTTGCTGTATTTCGCTATGCCAGTGATGACTTGGGATCGGCTATTGCTGGCTGTGGGATTGACCACCTACATTCTGATTGGCATTCAATTTGAGGAGCGCGGATTGATTCGGAAAATCGGCGATCCTTACCGTGACTACCAACGGCGCGTACCAATGTTGCTACCCTGGCGTTAATGCTTGATCGACGAAGTTTTCTTTCTGCCGCCTTGGCCGCCACTG
The DNA here is from genome assembly GCA_031394025.1 of Acidobacteriota bacterium. Classification (GTDB taxonomy): domain Bacteria; phylum Acidobacteriota; class Terriglobia; order Bryobacterales; family Bryobacteraceae; genus JANXSF01. The sequence continues at coordinate 11,551 of JANMWO010000238.1, read as the reverse complement.
CTTATGCGCAAACACCAACATTGAGTGTTTTGAAACCACGCGTTTTAAAGCAGGGTGACACGGTGGGTCTTATCACTCCATCCACTTTTGTCAGCGATCCTGAAGACATTGAAACTGCTGCCCGCACCATGGATTATTTTGGGTTGAAAGTGAAGTGGGGCAAAAATGTCAGGAAACGCAACGGGTACTTAGGCGGCACTATCGAAGAGCGGGTCAGCGACTTACATGCAATGTTTGCCGATCCCGATGTAAAAGGCATTTTTTGCATTCGCGGTGGCTATGGGTCCGCGCAGCTTCTTCCAGCAATCGACTTCGAATTGATCCGCCGCAATCCTAAAATCTTCATCGGGTATAGTGACATCACAGCGCTGCATCTGGCCATTGGTAAGAAGACTGGCCTGGTTACATTCCATGGCCCAGTGGCGCTATCAGGCTTCTCTGATTACACGCAAAAGTTTTATAAGAAGGCTTTGTTTGAAGCCACGCCAATTGGTTCTGTGACCAATCCACCGGAGACGAATAAGCTAAGGCCGAAACACAAATTGCGCACGGTCAGACCGGGTACTGCACGGGGCAGGCTGGTTGGCGGCAATCTCACATTAATCGCCACAACCATGGGGTCGCCGTATGAAATCGAAACAGCGGGACGCATCCTGTTCATTGAAGATGTTGGTGAAGAGCCTTATAGTATGGATCGCATGTTGACCCAGCTTCGCATCGCTGGAAAGCTGGAAAAGGCCGCAGGCATAGTGTTTGGAGAATGTGCCGGGTGTACGTCCAAGAAGTATGATCCCAGTTTCACCAACTCGTTTACGCTTGGAGAAGTGGTCGATGAAATATTGGGGAAGCTGAAAATTCCGGTATTGTCAGGGCTCACCATTGGACACACGGAAGATCAGTTGACGTTGCCCGAAGGGGTGATGGCATTTCTTGATGCGGATAAGGGTGAACTGGTGATTGAAGAATCGGCGACGATTGCTTAACGCAATTGGGCTTTAAGGATGCGCCACAACCAAGAGTGTTTTCGCACGTCGAAGAGCGCAGGCAAGGGCCATTTGCATAGTTTCAGGATCTAGCGCGGCTAAGCTTTCATCCAGCACCACCAGGTCCCCACCTTGCAGCAAAGCTCGCGCTAGAAAAACTCGACTGCGCTCTCCTTGTGAAAGCTGCCATCCCGTTTCGCCAACCATTTGGGACAGGCCTGCGGGCATGGCTGCAATCAGTGGTCCCAATCCCAGCTCGTCACAAATTGCCTGTGCTTCCGCTGTGTCTTCCCTGGTAGGTGGCCATATCCGGCCCATTAACAAATTGAAAAGCAGCGGTGCAGAAAGCATATGATTTTCGTGATACTGCGGGGCACAGGCGATGCGCTTTCGCCACCTCAGAATCCCCAACTCACGCTGGTCAAATCCCAGTGACTTCAACTGGCCACTGGAGCTTTTGCGCAATCCACACAATAGCGAAATCAGAGTAGATTTACCAGAACCAGATTCGCCTTCCAGCAAGATGGAGTCACCTTCTTCTATCCGCAAATTGATTTTATCGACAACGGTTCGGCCCGTGGCGTGAGTAAAGCTCAAATCATTTGCGTCCATGATTGTTTTGGAGGGCTGGCCGTGGAACTCATCGGATGTGCCGTTCGGTTCTATGTTGGCAGCGGCATTAAACATAGGCTTCACTTGCTGCCATGAAATGTTCGCACTCATCAATTGAGCCAATCCTTGTGCAAGCCGTCGTAAGGCCTGGTGCCCAGCCAACACTCCCGCCAGAGTGATCGCAATGGCTGTGGGGGCCTTGTCTGTTGTGTACAATGCGGTTGCCAATCCTGCGAACAACCACGTTCGAGGAGCAATCACGGTCAACCACAACTTGCGCCGATCCAATCGTGTAGAAATGCTTAAGTAGCTTTCCAATTGTTGATCTTCAGTGGTGTGCCAATTCTGTGGGGCTTGCTGTGCCAGGCGGGTTCGATGACCGGTCATTTTTTCCACCAGCTCATGGGTCATCTGCAGCCTGGCATCTGTCCAACTGCTTCGGACATTTTTGTATTGAATGGCCAACCAGCAAGTGCCGCCGATCCATAAGAGATAGAATAGACCGCTTGCGCCACTGCCCAAAATCCAAAGAACGATGCATAAATCAACCAATGAAAGCAGTGCGTTTAAGCCACCGCTAAGCGCCAACGCTTCCACACGATCGGATTCAATTGTTTGTCCAAGCAGTTGTCCAGCACCTTGTTTGCGCATATCCCCAGGGTCAAGGTTCAAAGCCCCAGCCAACAGCCGTTGCTTCAATAAGCCCCCCAGACTTATGGCGATTTGTCCTTGTATCCAAACCTTACCCATTCGGAATGGAACCGTTGTTAGCAATAGCAACCCACTCAGCGTGAGCGTGTTGATGTCCACTTGACCAGCAAGGGCACTGCGTCCAATCAGATACCAGCATGTGATCCACAAGCTATATTCCATGGCATGCGCTGCAAGAAACGTTGCCAAAGTAAAAGGCAAAGCTACTTCAGAAAGTTGCGAGTTAAAGTTTGAACCAGATGGGGTTTGCAGTTGCCACAAGTAGCCCATATTCTTGTTCGCCAATCGGCGACGCAGTAACTCTTTTTGAGCCTGTTCCTGCCGTCCAGGTGCCACTTTACAACGTTCCAGCAGTTGCGAAATCTCATGACGAAGCGGCTGTTCAGCGGGGGCTGCGATAATATCGCGAAGTTCCTCTAACGGGATGTTGACAGTATTTCCAGATGGAACCAGCAGTTTCACGTTGCCATTGCAACTGAGCAAACCAAGGAAGCCATCCGCTACTTGAATGATCGCCGGACCGGCATTGCGCAATTGATCCACCAGCAAACTTCCGTCCAATCGAACAGGCTCAGCATCCACCGAAAGGAAGCGCGCGGAAGTGATGACCCACTCCGATAATTGCGCCTGACTTAACGTCGATGGCGGAGCAGCCAACTTCGGTACCAATGCCGATAATTTGGCTGCGTGGCAAAGGTCCACTAGCAGGCGGTTCAGTTCCTCTGTTCGCCAAATCATACCAGCTTGCCTTCTTCCATCCGCAGACGCCGCCAATGCGCGGCAGTCCACAATTGTTGCTTCATGGTTTGATCCGCGTCGAACAAAGCTTTGTAGCGTGATGCTTCCTGTTCCAACAGCAACTTGGGATTGGCATCTTCAACAATTAAGCCATGCTCCATTACCAAAACGCGATCAAACGTTAATGTTTCGGCTACGTCATGCGTGATGCACAAAAAAGTCGCATTGCTCCACAACTGACGAGCCGCTGCGATCATCGCTTTTCTTTGAATTCCGTCCAAGCCTCGGGCTGGTTCATCAAGGATCACCAGACGGACATGCTCTTTCCCCATGGCCCGTCCCAGCCTCACCCGCTGCCCTTCGCCACCGGAAACAAGCGCCCCACCTTCGCCTAGTTGCGTTTCAATTCCATCCGGCAGGCGATCTAACATTCCGCTGAGCTGTGCCTGTTGCAGGGTGTTGGATAACCGCGCGCCAGCAGTGTCTTCAGCGCCATACGTTAAGTTCGTCAACAGACTTGAGTTCCACAACTGCACCTGCGGATCTACCCAAACAAGTTGTGCGCGTAGTTGATTCAATTCCGATTCGGTCAGCTCTTTTCCGTCAATCAAAACCTGACCCGCTGCCGGGCGATGCCATCCAAGCAACAATCCCACCAAACTGGATTTCCCCGCGCCGGATGGTCCCACAATGCCCACGTGTTCCCCGGCCTTCACGCTTAAATTGATCGCGTCCAGTATCGGATGACCAGCCGCCACCACGGTCACATCCCGTAATTCAATGGCCACTGCTTCTGTATTTATGGGTATCTTTTGCCAGTCCGATATTTCCCTTGGTTCCGATGGAGCGCCCAACGGTTCCAACAGTCGCAATGTAATATTTCGCATCGCCGGATAGCGCCACGCGAGCGATGCAATTTCTTGCGCCAATGCCGGAATGCGCAATGCCCAATAGAACAGCAATAAAATCCCGCTTGCTCCGGCTTCCGACGCCACGTATAACTTAAGCATCCAAACACACAATCCGAAGCCCAAAAGCGCTTGTGCACCTTCAAAAAAGACCACCGTGTTCTGTAGCTGAAAGCCTGTTTTAGCCCAAGCTTTTAAGTGATTACTTTGTTCCCGCTTCATGACGCGTTGTGCCCCATGAGCCCGAATCGCAATCAGTCCCAGTAAGGCGTCTAAATAGAATCGGCTAAGGGCCGCACCTTGATTCCTCCAACGGAAATCGGCTTCACCCATTAGAAGCTGGCCAAGAAATGGCAGCACAGCTGCGGCGATTCCTCCTATCACCGTGGGCACACCGCACTGCGGATACAGCCAAAGAACAGCCCCTACTGTGCACAGCAATTCACAACAAAGCCGCAGCAGTTGACCTCCCATTTCAGGGATTTCACGAAGTTGTTCAGCAGTGTGAAGGCGTTGTGCCATGTCGCTTGCCAAACGACTTTGAAAGTAACGATCATTGAGCAACGGGATCTTCAAAGCGAACCGCAATCGTAAGCGTACTTCCAGCCTGCGTCCCATTCCCAGCAACGTTGCGGCAATAGGAAATTCCAGTAACATCATTACGGCGATAAACGACAAAACGGCTGAGGTCTGGTTTCCGGTTGTAAATAATCCGCGAAACAAAACAGTCTCCCACGCTGCACCGGCGGCACTGCACGCGATGGCGGTAGCCAATAGAGTGGGTGCCAGCAAACCATCGGCACGCAAGCATTCCCAAATCGCAAGAAGTGGGTTATCCGGTTGCTCTGTCAGTGTCGCCTTCAATTCCACAGACAATGTTTCTGACAATGGGCCAGCTAACAAACCCTTTACCCGTACAAGAATTGCACCACGAAAATATAAATCAGTTTCCGACTCTGATGCTTGAACGCACCAATAAGTGGGCGGGATCAGCGATGGATCAGCCACCAGTTCCGCCAATAGATTTGCGGCTTCCAGTCCCTTACGAATAGCGCCAGATTCATGCAACGACGTGGCTAGGCGAAGTGCCGCGTCAAGGCGCCCCAGGCTGGTCCATTGTGCGTCTTCACTCGCTGCGTGCAATAACTTATCGTCAACCTGAAGCGCCGTGAGTCTATGCCGCAAGCATTGGCTGAATTCCTCTGAACCGGCCCATTCTCTCCAATCGTCAGCGGATACCACTTGAGTATGAAGAAAAACCTGTTCCAGAAATGTCTTCTTCTGTAGCCAGCGACGACCCGTGGCTGGGTCCATTAACTGCACCATTCCGGCTTGCAATCGCCACATAACTACAAAATGCGCCGCGCCTCCAGGCAACTGCACCACAACCAAACTGGGCAAATTTACTTCATCAAGAAACAGATGATCCACTGGCACCAGGACTTGTTCAGCATCCAGGCCCAATTGCCTTGCGATGTCCTCCATGGTGTCTATCGACGTCCCGTCCACTCCGGTTTGGCAGGCTTCGCGTAAACGGCCGTAGCTGGCGTTCACGCCGAAACCATTGAGTAGCGACTTCAACGCAGCCGGACCACAATCCATTCCCGATGTCTGGACCACTTCCGGAACCAGGAATCGGCGACGGGTCATGAACCTTTTGTTACTCCCGCCTTGCGCAGGAAAAATTGAAGAGGTGAAATCACTTCCTGACTTCCCGAGTTTCCATTGACAGTTACACTACTTGTTGTTGCCCACCAAACCCAGCAAATCAAGGCCAGGCAGCCGATAGTGAGTGCCATAGCTCTACCTCGAAAGCGATCCGCTTTCAGAGATTGCAACGTTTTTGTGAAGGCGGTAGACATGGTTCAAACGCGAGGCAAGGTCAATTCCAATCTCGCACCACCGCCCGGAAGATTGCTTGCTTCAATGATTCCCCCGTGCTGATGCACAATGCCCTCAGCCACGGCCAACCCTAACCCTGTGCCCCTTGCATCAAGACGCGTAGTAATGAAGGCTTCAAAAATTTCTGGCAAAACGTGTTCGGGAATTCCAGGACCATTGTCATCCACGCGCACCAATGCCCAGCGGCCGCGTGCATCTTCCGCCATTTCCGCAGTCACGTGAATCTTCCCACCGTCGGAAAGCGCGTTCAACGCATTGCGCAATAAATTGACAAAGACCTGGGCCAGCCGGTCGGCATTGCCTCGCACAAGCAGCGTTTCGTCTATCAGATTATGAAACTCTACTGCCCCAGCTTTTTCGTCAATCGCTACCAGTTGCCAGGAATCGTTCACCAATTGCCAAAGTCCAAAGTTTTCCGTATCCATCTTGCGTACGCGGGCAAAGTCTAAAAGGCTTTCGCTAATTGTCTTTAAGCGTCCGGCCACTCGGCTCATTCTGGTGAGTCTTTCTTTGTCTGCCGGATCAGTGATCCTGTTCTGCAACATTTCAATAGATCCTTGCAGCACAGAGACAGGCGTGTTCATTTCATGAGCAACGCTGGCACTCAACAATCCTAAGCTAACCAATCGATCCTGCTGTTCCAATCTTCGCTTGGCTGTTTCCAGCAGTTTGTTATTCTCTTCCAACTGCTGTTCATGACGTCGTAATTCCATCACCGTTTCATTGCGTGATGTCATGATTTGCCCAATTTCATCATCGGAAATTTCTTCTTCGGCAATCATCTCATTGGCATGATCCCCCTGTCGCGTTGCTTCATCCGCTGCCAACATTACTTGCAGTGGCCGATAAACATACAGCGGTAGAATCGCCAGTTCCAGTAATAAAACTGTGAATAAATAGATTGCTCCTAGGACAAAGAACAATCCAAACTTTGCCCGCTTTACTGCATCCACATAGAATGAGTGCGGCATATGTAAGATGCGGTAAGATCCAGCATTTGTCTTGCGGAAAAGATAATCAGACTTGTCTGAATCGCCCCAGATTCGGCCTGGATTCGCGTTCAGCCATTGCAATACTTCTTTAGGAATTCCTAACGTTTCAGGCGACCCTTCCTGAAATGAATAGATAGAAAATTGCGGCAAGTTTGGCAACGGAGTGTCTGCCTGAAACAGTTGTGTCACCAGGCCACTTTCTCTTGATCTGGCTGCGGCCACTCGCTGTTCGAAGAAGGGAATCAAGGTGGCATAGGTTGCTGTGGCCAACATCAGAAATAAGAAGTTGTGCAGAACAACCAGCTTCAGCCGGACCTTTAAATTTCCAAATACCTTCCCTATGCGTCCAGGCTGCCGAGGTTGTGCGAAGGGTACTTCCATCAGTGACCGTTAACCCGAGCGCCCCGTCCAGTGCGCTGGACTACTTTTTAGCACCGGCTTCCACAATGGAGTTGGCCAGGTAGTTTTCCACCTTCGCTTCATTGCGCACAAGCTCATAATAAGCCTGACGTCGAAGTTGATCCTTGCGGTCTACCAGCGTCTGGCGAATGGTTTGCTGCACCTTGGGATCCTTCAGGTCACGTTGACCAGCGGGTTCCTTAGAGATCACTTTCAGAATCCGAAATCCTTCTGGAGTGCTGATGACGGACGACACTTGGCCAGGAGGCATTGACAACAGCAGCTTCCGCAATTCCGGACTGGCTTTGTCCAGCGAAGACAATGCTGCGAACCCCAGATCGCCACCATTGGGCGCGGAACTTGGATCTTCAGAATAGTTCTGCGCAATCATCGCAAAATCTTCTCCGCTACGAATGCGCTGTTCAATCATCTGAATTTTCTTGCGGGCACCCTCTTCGTTTTGGGCTTTGTCGTTCTTCAAATTACGAACATTCACTTCAGGATTCGGCGATACCAGTATGGTTGCCAAACGAATTTGTGGTTCCGGCAAATTGAAGCTGCCCTTGTTTGAGTTGTAGAAATCTGTGACGTCTTTGTCGGAGATGTTGATCTGCGATGAAATTTCTTTGTTGATCAGTTTTTCAATGGAAAGGTCGCGACGAATCCGAGTCTTCAAATCCTCGGCGGTCATTTTCTTTGTGACCAATTGCTTTTGAAATTCTTCCTGCGTGTAAGGCGATTTGTATTCCGCAAACTTTGTATCTACGTCCGCATCCACAGCCATCAACCCCAACTTTTCAGCCCGTTGCATCATGATTTCCTGATCCACCATGCTTCGCAATACTTCCAGCTTTTGAATCATTAACTGATCGTCGCTGGGCTTGTCCGCCGGTTGTGGAAACTGAATGGAAATCTGCTTTTCCAACTCAACGTTGGTAATGGGACGCCCGTTAACAGAGGCGGCAAGGTCTGGGGATGGCGCTCGTTTGATACAGGCTTGATTGAAGGCAAGACAAATCAATAGAGCGAAGCTGGAGCGACGAGGAAACGTCACACGGAGAAGCGTCATAAGCAAGCACTAATTGTAACTCTTTTCCCAATCTTCATTTGTGAAATGCTGATTTGAGAAAGGCCGCAAGGACATTTGTCTTTGCGGCCTTCCCGGCTACTTCTTATCTTCTCGGCTACTTCCTGTCGAGGTCAATCCAACATAGTTCCGGATCCACTGCCGGATCATAGAACGCCCGGCGAATGGGCAACAATCCGCCACCGGTTACAGGGGGCTGGAACTTAGGATCCAAAATTTTGCCGATGTGATCCCGCAAATCTTCCAAATGCGCCCTCACCGCGGGCGATGCTGGCTTGGTCTGAGATCGTTGCAAGTCTGCCGAAAGATTTTTCAATTCTGCCCGTAATAAGGCGCGAACCGCTGCGTCTGTGGCTGTTGCATTCACTCGATCCCCAGACATCTGAACAAATCCTTGTTGCAGGTTTTGTCGCAGCGCATCGGTGTTGATTGTGGCATCATTCAACTCCCTGAATAGCCCGCGGCGCAGATCGCCCAGATAGTCGGATGGCTTGTAAGCCTTCTCCCCATCAATCGCTTCCTGTTCCACCATGCGCGCAATGCGAGTAGTGGATAGCAGCGCGTTCAACGGAGATTGTTGCGCGTTCCGCAATCGAGCCAGGGCACCCTCTGCCTCTATGCGATGAAACACTTCGGGCATGATCAGAAACTTTGGCGTTAGGAACGCATTCGTCTGCAGAAATTCAAGCGCAGCTTTTTGACGTTCCTTGGGGACAACTGTGAACAGAACTCCGGCTTGTCCACCAGATTTTTGTTGTGCATTGACACCGCCCACAATGGCCGCCACGTGCCCCATTTCTCTGGTCCATTGGCCGACTAAACGACCGTAGATTTCATCCAACTGATCGTAGCTCTCACCTTCTTTTTCAGTAGCCGGAATTAACATTGCTGCCACCCTTTCCAAGTTCTTCAAACCCATCTTCGTGGATGCTACGGCGTCAGCATCGCCCACTGCTTCGGTCAATTCGCCGGGATCTGTTCCATTGGATTTTGATGCGCTAAAACGGAACCACGGAGTCTTGTCCTGTTCCCGAGCCCATTTGTCCAACGTAGACTTTTCTTCTTCAGAAGTTTTTGCAACTGGGATGGGCTTGTATCCCCAAACCGTGGCCCAAACATCGTACGGCCCAATGGATGGAACCAGATCGTCCACGTCGATTTTATCTTCCGGTTGGGCTACATAATTGAATCGTGAATAATCCATGATGGACGGCGTGTGTCCCATCTTTTTCACCCATTCCCGATCTCGAACGTTTTCCGCCGGGTACATGGAACTGGCCTTCATGTTGTGCTGAAAGCCCAGCGTATGGCCAACTTCGTGAGCCACTACAAATTCAATCAGACGTCCCATAAGCTTCTCTGGAAGCGGCAACGTTTTCGCACGCGCATCCAACGGCCCCACTTGCGTGAAGTACCAACCTTCCGCAAGTGACATTACGTTGTGGAACATTAAAATGTCAGCTTCCAATATCTCCCCGGTACGCGGATCGTGCACGTGCGGGCCAACCGCGTTTTCTACCGTAGACGGTGCCCAGCGAACTACCGAATAGCGGGCATCTTCAGGGCTCCAGTTTGGATCTTCTTCTTTTGATGGGGCGTCTTTAGATTGGATAGCATTTAGAAAGCCTGCTGCCTCAAATGCCTTCTGCCAGGATTCAATTCCGCGCTTCACATAAGGGATCCACGCCTTTGGAGTTGCCGGATCAACGTAATAAACAATTGGTTTCACAGGCTCTGACAAGGCCGATGTCGGATTCTTTTTTTCCAGCCGCCAACGAGTAATGTAAGTGCGCTTGGCAGCCTTGTGCTCATCGGTTCCGTAATCAGTTTTGGTCAATGAAAAATAGCCGACCCGTTCGTCCTTCAGACGCGGCATCATCGGATTTTCCGGCAACTTCACCATGCTGTAGTGCATGCCCACTGTCGCCGACGTTCCGCGCATTGTCCCTCCAAATCCTACAGGCGGCGCAGTTGGCCCGGTGCCCGTTGCAGGCACGTCCAGGGAAGCTGTATAAGTGTGCGTAGCATCCACTTCAATGTTGGTGGGGTAAGAAGCGACGCGGTCAACAAAGGATCGCGCTGCGTCAAATCCTCTGGCCCCAATTCTTCGACGAGGGCTGAACTCGGGTGTTTCAGTGGAAAAAAGTTTCGTCACTTCAATGACTGCGGAATCTTCTTTCCCTTCAGCCTCAATGTTGAACGCTGAAATAATGGTGTCTGTGTTGGCGTTCTTCACCGCTTCTGCAATGGGAGTTTTCGGATCGGCAGTAATGTCAAAATTAACCGATCGCAACAAAATACGCTTGTCTCGCCGTTCCCAACGAATCACTTGATTCCCCAAACTAGTTCCGCCGAAACCTGTTCCTGGGGCAACTTTGGCCATCTGCACTACCATCAAAAAATCCTTGCCCAGTTCGCTTTTCGGGATCTCGTAGTAGATCTTTTCTTTGATCCGGTGCACTTGAAAAATGCCCGCAGTTGATTTGGCGTCTTTAGTAATCACCTTATCGTAAGGCTTGATTTCAGGCTCTGTGGCCCTGGCCGGTGCGGCTGCCGTAGGCTTTGCCGGTGATGTTGCTTTTTCTTCTGTAGGTGGGTCTTGGGCAGATGCAATGCAGGATGCCAGTCCCATCAATAGAATCAGTTTGGTTGTCAAAACGTTCTCCCAGGGCGATTGCCCAATCAAATAAACATAGCTCAAACTACGGATGAGGGGAAGTGGCCAGTTGATCCAATAACATTCCATCAAGCCTCAGGACTTGATAGGATATGGGCATCTAACCATGAAATTCTTCGCGGTATTTTGTATTGCTACCTTGCCGTTGTTCCCTGCCGATGGTGTGGCTAACCGTGCCTTGGCTGTGTTGGAAAAACGTTGTTTTGCCTGCCATGCCGGTTCCATGGCCATGTCCGACTTGAAGTTGGATTCACAAGCATCATTACTTCGCGGCGGCAAGCGAGGTTCGGCAAAGCCTCTCCTGTTGGATGTTGTCGAACATCGCACTGCTCCGCACATGCCTCCCGGGGACAAACTGCCGGAATCGGAAATCGCCACATTGCGGGAATGGGTAGCCAGTGGAACGCCCTGGCCCAGCGTCGCTCAACCGATGAATTCTTCTGTCTGGTGGTCCTTCAAACAACCAGTTCGCCCGGCCACTCCAACCACCGTATGGGGCAGTTCAACCATAGACCGATTCATTGCTGCGGGGCACCAAACAC
>JANMWO010000190.1:0-16539 GCA_031394025.1 Acidobacteriota bacterium | reverse complement strand
GTAATACTCTTTCTGGGCTCGTTCCATCTGGCGCTTGACGCGGCCTTGGATGGTGCGGTCCACGCTCAATTTCTCAATTTCAATGTCCAGCATTTCCGCCACACGAGTAAGGCGGTCCACTGGATCGAATACTTCAAGAAGCTCCTGCTTTTCTTCAATGGTGAGTTGGAGATTGGCACCAACGGTATCAGCCAACTTGCCTGGATCGTCCACGCGGATAGCGGCGATCATGGTTTCGTAGTTCAGATTTTGGCTCAGCTTTACATACTGTTCAAACAGGGAAGTAACTCGGCTGGTGAGGGCATCCACTTGTGTACCCGCTTCTACGCGGGTGGCAAAGGTGCGCACAACGGCGCGGAAAAAACCTTCGTCATCGGACACAGAAACAACTTTGGCGCGCTCAATTCCTTCCACCAACACTTTGATGTTGCCATCGGGAAGCTTCAGGCTTTGCACGATATTAGCAATCGTTCCGACGGTGAAGATTTCGTCCGGGCGGGGTTCATCAATGGAAGCGTCGTGTTGCGTAGCGAGAAAAATCTTTTTCTCACCAGCAAGTGCTTCTTCCAATGCACGCACGCTGGATTCTCGACCGACTACGAACGGGGTCATCATATGGGGAAATATGACGACATCGCGAATCGGCATCATAGGGAGTCGCTTGGTTTCGGGCTTTTCTTTTGCGCTCATGTAGTCTTAAATATACTCTTGATTTGTTTCCAGGGGATTTTGGGGCGAGCACGGTTTCAAAACCGACTCAGCTACTAGGCATTCATTTTGGTAGATGACATTGGGCTTGAAATGGTTCCATCCAAATGCAAGCCCAGAACTTTTACTGCAGACGCTTGATGAGCGCTGCCAGCCTAGCCTGCTTTCTCCAACAGGGACAGACTGATTTTTTGGGTGATAACCATTTCCTTAGTTACCAGGAATTCGCGGACCTTCTTATTTGAAGGCAAGTAGTACATCACGTCGAGCATCAACTCTTCAATGATCATACGCAAACCGCGCGCCCCTACTTTACGTTCTAAAGCCATACCGGCGATGGCATCAAGGGCATCGTCCGTAAATCTCAGCTTAACATTTTCGAAGTCAAACAAGCGTTGATATTGTTTGATAATAGCATTCTTAGGCTTACTCAAAATCTGAACCAGTGCGTCTTTGTCCAGATCTTCCAACACGCCGATCACCGGTAACCGACCGATAAATTCTGGAATAAACCCAGACTTGATCAGATCCATCGGCTGCACATGTTCCAGTAGCGAAGAATCACGACGATTCGGTTGAATCTTACGAGTCCCTTCCTTAGGTTCATCCTCAAGGAATCCGATGGCGCGGCGGCCCACTCGGCGGCTAATTATTTTCTCAAGACCAACAAAAGCTCCACCGCATATAAACAAGATATTGGAAGTGTCTACTGGAGTGAATTCCTGGTGGGGATGCTTGCGTCCACCTTGCGGTGGGACATTGGCGATGGTGCCTTCCAGAATTTTCAGCAGTGCTTGTTGCACGCCTTCACCGGAAACATCGCGAGTAATGGAAGGATTTTCGTCTTTACGGCCGATCTTATCAATTTCATCTATATAGATGATGCCCTGCTGGCAACGCTGCACGTCCCAATCGGAATTCTGGAGCAGGCGCAGGATAATGTTTTCCACATCCTCACCAACGTATCCGGCTTCGGTTAACGTGGTTGCATCGACGATAGCAAATGGAACATCCAGGATGCGGGCCAGGGTTTGAGCAAGTAATGTTTTGCCTGTCCCGGTAGGCCCAATCAACATGATGTTAGATTTGGCCAGTTCCACTTCCCCACTACGTTGCTTATTCATTTGAATGCGCTTGTAGTGGTTGTAGACGGCGACTGCCAGTTTTTTCTTAGTGGCATCCTGACCAATTACATATTGATCCAGGTACTCTTTCAATTCAAGCGGTTTGGGAAGCTTGTGAGGGCCCCCGTAAGTCTGCTCCTGCTTATCATCCTCAAGAATGGAGTTACAAACGGCGATGCATTCATCGCAGATGTAAGCACGCGGGTAGTCGCTAGGGGACGAAATTAGTTTGCCGACTACGTCTTGGGATTTATGGCAGAAGGAACATCGAAGTGAGTCATCCGAACCGGTGCGCTTCACAGATTATCCCCCCTTCGGCTATTAAATGGTTGTGCCGTCATGCCGTAGGTTCTGACTTAATTATACTCTGTTGGCGGTGGAAGAGGGCAACAGGTTTTTATGGGGGTGTGTGGAGGATGGACGGGATGGTATTCAAAATAAGCAAAAGAGGAGCTCACGAAAGCGCAAAGGACGTTGAATAGAAGCTCTAGCGGATCCAAGGATTTTTATAAGCGGCGATTCTTCCATGATTGGAAAACGTCAGAGCCCAAACGGAAGTTCCTCTGGATTGGATTTACTTGGCGGATGAGGGATGATGCCGGACCGTGAATCGGGTGGTGATTGCAACCAATTCTGCAATCCCGGTCTATTCTCGGCTCATTTCTTTGAGTAACGATTAAGATCAGCGTCGGTTATTGCGTCTGCGTGAACGAGTTGGTAATGCCGTTCCTCGATAACCTTCACCTCTTCGTTCTCCATAGTCAACTCGAAAATTGCGATCGTATTTTTCTCATCCTTCATAAACTGGGCGGAAATTGCCCGACAGGTTAGAGTAGGAAATTTTTGGGCACAGCAGGCCAAATCTTGCTGAGTTTGAATGACTGCGAGTTGGTCTTTACCGCTTTTTGCCTGAACTGGAATGACGAATTGTTGGCCGTTCTTGTTGACGCCCACATAGATTTCGTCGATCTCGATTTGTCCCATATCCATGACAGTTGTTCGGAGGTGGTTTTGCAGTGAGTACGTCGTGATGCCCAGAAATATGTCGATTAGGCGGTTATATCGAACTTTGGCAAGAAGAGCCTGCTCATCGCTGAGAGCATACTTTGCAATAATCTCAGGTGTTGCGTCAGGGATTTTTATAGCTACCAGGTTAGTGCGCGGAATGATGCGGTTGGCGTATGCCAATTGGAATCGGTATTTGGAGCGACCAGCAGGAATTAGCAGCCAGACTTTCTTTCCAGTTGCAGTGTCGGTGATCCCCTTCGGAAGTTCCTTCCGGTAACGAAAGGAATAGATCAAATCCCCAAGGTTTTTAGGCAGGCGCAACTTCAATTCTGAAGCTACCCTCTCGATCTCTTCTCGGTCGAATTCAAACGAATCGAGGTTTTTTCGAAAATGGTTGTTAAAGATTCGTAGAATTAATAAATCGTACAGCGGTTCTTTAGCCACATGTTACCTCGTTTGCAGTTTTCCTGATCCTTTGCGGGATGACAGTGTGTGGGACGCCATAATATTTGGCCGCCTCGGACATGTTGAATTCCAGAAGGCGCGAATCCCCTGTTCGACGTAATTCATTGACTATACTGGGTCCACCAATCTGATGCATTACCGACGATGCGACTGCACGTCCGAGCAACGGAGGAACAGAGTTACCGACTTGTCGAAACCCATGCCATTTTGTTACGTGGAAACGAAACCAATCCGGGTAGGAGTGGATGCGGGCCGCCTCTCGGACTGTGATACAACGTGCAGAATATGGATGGATTGGTCGCGGTGAGGTAAACGCGCCTCGGTCACTTGCCGTGCCAGCGCGAAGCGTGTTGCAAACCCCAGAGGGGTCGAGTTTAAGAAATCTGCTGATAGGCTCGACATTTCCATGTCTAGTCGCATGGAACCGTTCTTGTGAAAGCAGTGTGTGCACGGTTCTCATACTTGACGTCAATAACTCCCTTCCGCCGAATTTTGCGTTTTGACGCATAGGCTTCGCGTATTCGCTGGGCTTCCCGAACTCAGCCTCAGTCCAGTCTTGCTCAAGCAATTCATCGTAATTATCGGCTTCAGGCAAATCACCTATAGCGTCCCAAACGGTTGGGGTGGACGCTGCAAAACCCAAGTTGAGGCAATCATCTGCGGGTTGGTGTGTTGGTGCTGGATATTCAGGCAAGTTCTGCCCTTTGCGGGCACCCATAAGGAACAATCGCTGTCGAGACTGCGGAATGCCAAAGTTGACAGCATTGAGGACTTGGTAGTCCTCGAATACCGAGTATCCCTTGTCTTGGAACGCTAGGATGATCTCCTGCAGAAACTTTTTATGCTCTCCGACAGTAAGTCCCCGGACATTTTCGAAGATGAAATACTTGGGATTCAGTTCGGACACAAGCCGGACGAAGTGATAGACCAGATGATTTCGAGGATCATCAAAAGCACGTTTGCCAATCATACTGAAGCCTTGGCATGGTGCTCCGCCGAAAACAACGTCTACTTCTCGTTTGTCAATATTGGAATGAGCTCGAATATAACTTCCGTCAATTTCGGCGACACTACGGCAGATGGTGGCACAGCTTGGGAAGTTAAATTCGTGAGTGGCAGCATGAATGGGATCGTATTCCACAGCCGCAATCACCTCAAAACCCGCCTGCTCAAATCCTAAGGAGAGGCCACCTGCGCCAGCGAACAAATCGATTCCAATTGGTTTCTCATGCATGGGTTTTTTCGTTCACAACTTTTATTCTAACTGCCTGAAGCAAGTAGGCTCTACAGACTCTTAAATTACATCAAGCGAGGAAGGCTCAACGGTACTGTGCATTCCGCAGATTAAACCGCGTGGGCTGGTCGCCAAATTGGACAGACTGACCTGTCCCCATTGGCCCACTGGCACTGCGAATCAGCGCAAAGGATCATTCGACAACAACTACAAATCCTGTGGCAATCAGAGTTCCGCCGGCTCGGATACTGACGATATGCAGATCCCTGGCAATTTCTGGGATTTGGATGTGGACGTTGAAAATACCAACCTCAGTTGCGGAAAGTTCCACGCTCAGTATCTTTGCTTTCTTGCCACCGACAAAGGCTTCTATGGGAACGGTAGGCTCAATCGGAATTGTTGCAACATCGCCCAACGGAGCTGGGGTTGTGGTTTGTCCAAGGCCTGAAAGTTTGACTATGAGCTCTTCCCCAGTACGATACAACAAAGCCGCTGGATAGGAAGGGCCTGTGGTGAAATCTTCCTTGAACTCGGGTACTGCTGGCTTCACTTTCAGTGTCACCGTAGTTCGTTTCCCCAGGCTATCCTCAATTTCAACAGCGGTACTTGGCCCTTCCAAGCCATATGGCAACTGCGCCGTGATGCGATAAATTATGTTGTAGCCGCCTCGTGAACCACTACTCGATGCGCGTGATTCAATCGACTGGATAGGGATTGGACTGCCATTGACTCGCAATATGCAAGAACCAAGCACTCTTGGCCAGGGGGCGCTCTGGTTGGTTGCAGCATTGCAACGAGAGGTTCCGGCCAAAAAAGTAATCAGGCTTCCGGGAGCTGCTTCCTTCTGCAATATCGTGTCAGGAGAAAATACGATTGGCGAGTACAAGGGCAAGTAATAGTGAGTTACACTCGTCCGGTTACCATCGCTTTTAATAATAATGGAACCAGACGGTTGATAGTCTTGTGGCGGAATGGATTGACCATCCACTGTGACCGTAATTTCTTGAGGAGTACGGCCTGTTTTTGGGGAGACATCCAGCCAGGGAGTTTGTGCCATCAGTTCGAAATCGAGTGGGCTACTTGAGCTCTGAATGGTGAATTTGTGAGTGGTCGGTTTCCCAATTAGAACCTCAATTGGATAAGGGTTTGGCTGGACTCGCGGGATAGGTCCCACGACGAAGGACAAACTTTGTGTTTGCGTAAAAGTTCCAATCGAAATCTTCACGGATGCCCTGTAAATGCCGGTTTTGAATCCCTTTGGGTCTACCGTGGCTCTCAGCTCATAAGGGGTGGTTCCTTCGTTGGACTCCAAGCGCAACCAGGGCGTTTGGGTAGTCACCTGAAATGGAAAATTAAAATCAACCCAGCCGCCGCCTTGTTCTTTCGCGTAAACCGAAATACGAAAGGTGGACGGTTGTTCCGTAGGGCCAGGCACTTCAAAAGGATCGATCGCTTGTATGCCCAAGTATAGGTCTCGGTCTCTGGGTTGAATAGGGATCACAGTCAGGCCTTGAGCACCCGGAACAAGGACGGTAAGAATTGAGGCCGACAAAAGTTTACTATCAATGGTGATTGTTGCCGGAAGTTTGCCCGTTAAATTGTCTGCAAAGACACTGCCCACGGACAAGGCGGCGACATAGTTCATTTGAGCTGCCCCTTCCATTTGAAGGTGAAGCTGCTTGCCGTTGCGAACGCGAAAGCCAGGCGCGATATTTAACTCGTCGATATTGAGAATGTCATAGTCTGCAATGACAGCAGGAGCATTGATCGAATTCAAATCAAAAGCAATGGCGGAAAGTGAGTCAACCGCATCTACCGTTGCGCTTCCCATTGTCGTGGGCAAATTGCGATTGATCCCAACAACCGAAATCCGACCGTTTGTTCCAAAGGCGGCAGCAGCTAGGCCGGGAACGATTGTTTCCCCTCCAGCAGCGTCACCATTGGGCAAAAAGCTTCGAAGCAGAACTCCACTTATGGCTACTTGGTCGAGGGAAGGAAGATTTCGTGGAAATCCAGCAGGCCCAGTGATCGCTAGCCAGATCCGTGAATCCGGCCCGATTCCGATGCCAACTGGACGTCGGTCGGTGTAAGCAAATTCATCTGAAGCAAATTCCACAAAGCGGTCGAAATCTACTTTGCCATCAGGAAGAATGCGCGCCAAAATCGCTGCTGAATTAAAGGATGGCAGCGTTATCCCATTGTAAAGTTGAGATCCAGGTGGTCGTGCCATTCCTGCTGCGTAAAGGCTGCCTGCCTGGTCGACTATCAGGGAGGTGCCCATGGCGATTGGTCCTGTTCCAAAGTTCACATCGTAAACCACTGTTTGTAGATCAGCGGATAATTTAGAGGCGAAGGCTTGTCGTACTTGGATTTCGTTTTGCTTGATGGCGGGAAGCAATCCTGTGACATAGACGGAATTATTGGAGTCGAGTGCAACAGCCCCAGGGATTCCACGAAGGGCTGTTTTTGTTAGTACAGAACTTCCGGCAGCGCTTATGCGCAGCAGGAATCCATTGTCGGAATCACCATCGCGTGCGGCAAGGTAGGCAGAGCCGTCGTTTGCTGCCACAAGAGCTGCGGGCTTCACCCCGACGGGCAAATAAGTGCTGTAACGAAGAGTCTTGGTGCAGGGGTCCAATCGCAAAAGGAAAGTGGTGGGACTTTGCCCAGGTTGAAGGATGGATGCTGGGAAATCGGGAGAATTGGTGAAGCCAGTGATTAGAATGGTTCCGTCTGGTGCAAGAGCCATTGCGGATGGCGATTCGTTATTGCGGCCACCAAGCGTCATACTGCACACGGAGGTTGCGCCATCGGAACTTAATTTCCCTGCAAAGATATGGCCCGCATCCGTCCTTGCGACCAGGTAGATACTGCCATCGGTGGCGACTGCCGTACCCGTTACCTCGGTCAAAGTAGGCCCGAGTTTGGCTGACCATGCAAGTACGGGTTTTTGAGCCTCGGCGGGGATTTGTGCGGCTAACAGGAGCGCTGTTAGGAATCGGATTGTGGATAGAAAGCGCACGGCTGTCTAATTATACGGGTGATTCTTGTTTTTTACCGTTTATTCTCAGGTCGCCGACGGGGACAGGCCGATCTGTCCACTCGCTTTGAGCCGTTTTCAAATCCGTCGGCGTTTGTGTAGCTTGGGACAGATTGACCTGTCCCCTCCGGCTCTGCGGTTCCTATTCTGGGGACTTTGTGGCGTGCTCGAATAATAAATTTAGTGTTTTTTCTGTTCGATAATGATTGGCGATCTTGCCCAACGTTCCGTCTTTCTCTAACCGGCGGCGCACTGCGGCTGGGACTTCGCGTTCTTGTCGGGCTACGCGCTGTACTTCTTTATCAATTTCGTCTTCAGTGGCGTGGATGGTTTCTGCAGTGGCGATTTTGTCTAGCAGCAGGCTGGCTCTTACGTCTTTACCCGCTTGTTCCTTGTGCTGTTCGCGCACCTTTGTCCAATCCATATTCATCTTGGACATGTCAATGCCCTGGCTGGCGAATTGGCGGATGCGTTGTTCCACAATGTTCTGCACCTGCCGTTCTACATACGCTTCAGGCACAGGAAATTCGTGGGCCGCAACCAATGTATCAACCAGTTTGCCTTTCGCTTCTGTTTGGGCGGCAGATTCTTTTTCAGCGAAAAGAGATTTACGAATAGCTTCTTTCAATTCATCGGCAGTTTTGAAATCACCTAAATCCTGGGCGAACTCGTCGTTGAATTCCGGCAGTTCCTTGTTACGTAGTGTCTTCAATTCAGCACGGAACGTGACGGTTTTACCAGCTAAACGATCTGTGCCGTACTCTTCCGGATACACTACCTCAAACACTTTCACATCGCCAGGGGTCATGCCTGTAAGATTTTCAGAGAATGGCGGAAACGTATCGGGGTGGCCCAATTCCAGTTGGACCTCTTCCTCATTCACGGGAGGCGTGGCACCAGATAAACTTTCCAGCTTCACAACAGCGAAGTCACCGGATTCGGATGGGCGCGGATCAATGTTGACGTAATCCGCTTTTTGTTCGCGAACAGTATCGATGCGAGCAGTAATTTCAGCTTCGGTGAGTTCCGGTTCCTTATAGACAACCTTCAGCCCTTTGTATTTGCCGAGCTCAAATTCCGGGGCAACCTCAAATTCTGCTTTGAACCAGAGCGGATCACCGGGCTCAAATTTCATTTCGGTGACGTTGGGCGTACTGACAACATTCAGATGATCGGCAGCGGCTTGCTTTTGAAAAGCTTTGGGGATGATGCTTTCCAATACATCCTGCTTGATTTCGGCGGCAAAGCGCGAACGCACCAAGGATTGCGGCACTTTCCCTGGTCGGAAGCCTGGCAGGCGAGCCTTTTTGGCAATAGTATCCACCACACGACCGGTTTCCGCCAACACCTCTTCTATAGGGACGGTGATTTCCAAATAATGTTTGCAGCCTTCGATTAGGGGCATCGGTTCCTTCTATTCAATTTACCTTCTGTTCAATTTAAGAGATCGCTCCGTTACGGTAGCGAGTGGGCAGGCTAAATACCTGCCCCACCTTTGCGAACATTGGTGGGGCAGAGAATTGCTTAGTTTGCGGCTTTCTTGGTCTTGACGCCAGCTTCAGCGCTTAACGCTTCTGCCTTGTCGGTAACTTCCCAGGTGAAGCCCTTGCCGGAACGGCCAAAGTGGCCGAACGCAGCAGTTTGACGATAAATGGGCCGCCGTAAGTTCAGCGACTTGATCATCCCTTTAGGAGTCAACTTGAAGTTATTGCGAACCAGTTCAGTTAGGCGATCTTCTTCCACTAAACCAGTTCCGAAAGTGTTCACCATGACCGACACCGGTTCGGCGACGCCGATGGCATAAGCAAGTTGCACTTCCACGCGTGAAGCCAGACCGGATGCCACAATATTCTTGGCCACGTAGCGAGCCATGTAGCAGGCCGAACGGTCAACTTTTGTGGGATCTTTTCCAGAGAAGGCACCGCCGCCATGCCGGCCCATGCCGCCGTAGGTATCGACAATGATTTTGCGACCGGTGAGGCCGGTATCTCCATGAGGTCCACCGATTACAAAACGCCCGGTGGGGTTAATGTGGTATTTGGTGTTGGAATCCACCATGTTCGAAGGAATGATAGCGTCGATGATGTGCTTTTTCACCTGGGCGCGCAATTCTTCGGTTGTGACATCGGGATCATGCTGAGTGGAAATAACCACGGCATCAATCCGCTTGGGCTTGCCACCGACGTATTCAACAGACACCTGGCTTTTGCCATCGGGACGAAGCCACGGCAGTTGCTTGCTCTTGCGGGATTCGCTCAACCGTTGGACCAGTTTGTGGGCCATCATGATGGGCATCGGCATTAGCTCTGCGGTTTCATCGCAGGCATAGCCGAACATCAGGCCTTGATCACCGGCACCACCGGTATCTACGCCCATGGCGATGTCTGGTGACTGGGATTGAATCGCATTCAGGATGCCGCATGTTTTGGCATCGAAGCCCATTGCGGAATCGGTGAATCCGATATCCTCCGTTACAGATCTGGCCAGAGTTGGCACGTCCACATAGGTGTTCGTGGTGATTTCACCGGCAACGACGATCAAGCCGGTTGTAACCAGCACTTCGCACGCTACGCGGCCTGTGGGGTCCTCTTTCAGAACCGCATCGAGAACCGCATCAGAAATCTGATCGGCCATTTTGTCGGGATGACCTTCGGTCACCGATTCCGACGTAAAAATATGACGCATTGCTTCCGCCACTATACTGGATCCTCCGTTGGAGTTAACTTTTTGAACAATCGGGCGGCGATCCTCACTATTCCACACTGAACCTTGTTTCCATGTTGGCGATTTGGATATGGCCGGAAGTTGCGGTCGGGAACGAAACGGAGGAACACCTAATCTTAATATTGTAGTGGACTAAGGGGCTGGTTTCAAATCAAAAGAATAGAAGAGGCCTGTCAGGTGAATTTGGAAGGAGGCCAAATGCCACTTAGAAAGACCGCTCCCTCGCGGTCACGGCTCGGTAGAATCAGTACGTTACAGAGCATTGAGCGTAAGGGAGAGCTGTTTCTTAAACCACAGGATAAGCGTTAGTCTGATAAGCCCATGACCAGAATCGGCGTGGTGGTTGGCGCGGCCGAACCGCTTTCTGGTTCTACGGTGATGGCTACCGCAGCAGTGGATGCAACGTCTACGGTTCCTGGTCTTAAGTGCATGGCTGTGCCGGTTTCATCGGACTGAAACAAGCCTGCGGGCACCGGGGCAGCGCCGCCTTTGGGGATCAACCACATTTCATAAATTTTGCCTGGGCCCAGCTTCGGCAAATTCCCCGCCATCATTAATACACCTGTCTTTGCGTTTACAAAGACGCGCGCTTTGGGGGGCAGTTCAATGGCTTTCCCACTGGTTGTCACCAAACGTGTTTCCGGCTGGTTCAAAAAGTTGAGTGCAGCATTGACGCGGCGGATGGCGGCTTGGTCCCGTTCCTGTGTTTGGCTTAAGGCGGAAATCTGTTGACGGGCTTCTTCCAGGGATCGGTCCAGGCCCACTTCTCGATTCCAAAGCCCCAGGGCGACCATGGCTAGTGCTGCGGCCAAACCCATCCAGGCATAGGGTAGACTCCAGAAAGATTGCTTGGCCGGTTCGGACCGAATGGACGCCATCACCCGAGCTCGCAAGCGGGCAGGCGGTGCTACATCGAACGCAGTGGTACCAATGATACTCACCGTTTCAAAAGCATGCTTCACGCCCTTGGTGCAGGTTACGCAGCCTTGGGCCAAGTGCGAATTGATTTCACTGCGCTCCGGGTCGTCGGAAACGCCCATCGCGTACAGTTCATACATCTCTTTTAGCTCCTCGCAAATCATGCCGTTAGCGCCTCCCCTAACTCTGCACGAAGCGCTTGTAATCCACTACGAACCCACGTTTTTACCGTGCCTAACGGCTGCTTCATTTTTTCGGCCATCTCTGTTTGAGACAGACCTTCAAAGTAGGCTAGTTCAAGAACAGTCTTTTGATTCTCGTTCAGCTTTTGGAAAGCCTCCCGCAAAATTCTGGCCCGATCGGAATTCAGAATGTCCTTTTCCAAGTCACCAAACATGGACTGTTGCTCATTCCCGGAAAGTTCGTACATATTTTGCGACATACGACCATTCACGCTCCGCAGATAATCAATTGCCCGGTTGCGAGCAACGGTTAAAACCCACGGTCCTAAGGCACCCTTCTCTTCATCAAACGCCTGCGCACGATTCCATACGCGCAGAAACGTTTCCTGCACCAGATCTTCGGCCACTGCCGAATTCTTCACCACTCGTAATATCAGGGAAAAAGCCAGTCTGCCGTAACGATCATAAAGTGTGCCAAGTGCTTCCTGTTCACGATTCTTCAATCGCCTGGCTATTTCGCGATCTGCTTGGACATCGGCTAGAGCAAACAATATTGGGAAAAACATAATCAGGCGAACAACTCTTTAATCACCTCTCCACCGACAATGGTGGGCCGTTCTCCGCGTCCGTTATGCATGTAGGTCAACTTAACATGATCTAACCCTAATGCCCAGAGAATGGACGCGTGCAAGTCGTGCACATGGCAAGGGCGTTCCACAGCTCGCAATCCAATTTCATCGGTCGTGCCAATGTATTGGCCGCCTTTGACGCCACCGCCTGCGAACCACATGCTGAAGCCCCAAGGATTATGATCGCGACCGTTGCCCTTTTCGTTGAAAGGCGTACGACCGAATTCACCACCCCAAACCACTAAAGTGTCTTCCAACATTCCCCGCTGCTTCAAATCTGTGAGCAGCCCGTCAATGGGTTTATCGGACGCCCGGCACCACTTGGAATGATTGCCTTCAATGTTGTTGTGGGCATCCCAGCCGGAACCGGAACCGCAATAGAGTTCAATGAATCTTACGCCGCGTTCAACCAACCGTCGAGCCATCAAACAGTTCCTGCCGAAGGCTTCGGTTTCCGGCTTATCCATGCCATATAACGATTTGGTATCTTCCGTTTCCTTACTTAAATCCACAGCTTCGGGTCCAGCAGATTGCATTTGATACGCCAATTCATAGCTCTGAATGCGCGCATCCAGTTCCGTGTCGTCCTGCTTATCAGCACTCCACTGTTGGTTCAAACTTTTCAGAAACCCCAGCTTGTTGCGCTGCCGCTGGTCAGAAGAATCGGATGGCTTCAAATTCAATATTGGCACTTCACCCTGACGGAACTGCGTGCCCTGATAGGTGGCAGGAAGGAATCCGGAACTCCAATTCTTAGGCCCACCCACTGGTTCTTTGTCATCCAACAAAATCGTAAACGTGGGCAGATTCTTGTTCGCCGAACCCAGCCCGTACGTCACCCAGGCACCCATCGAAGGACGACCAGCCAAGATATCGCCAGTGTTCATCTGGCACACGGAACCCACATGATTCAGCCCATTGGCCCAGCAGGAACGAACCACCGTCATATCGTCCACATGCTTGGCGATGTTCGGATACCAGTCGGACACCCACAGCCCACTCTTGCCATGCTGTTGCCACTTGCGGGGCGAACCCATAATGGAATTATTGGCCGTACCCATGGCTGTAATCGGCTTGCCGAAACTTTCCGGCATGGGCTGGCCATCCAACTCATTCAGCTTCGGTTTAGGATCGAACAGATCCACATGGCTGGGGCCGCCTTCCATAAACAGCCAGATCACGGACTTCGCTTTCGGCTTGTGATGGGGCATGGGAAGTGCCGCGCCACGCGCTTCTGCGTTCAGTAACGAAGCCAGCGCGATGCTGCCCAAACCGCTGCCTGCCTGTTGGAAAAACTCTCTGCGCGATCTTACTGGCCAATGATGTCCAAGGTTCTTGTTCATAAAAGTATCCTAGTTGATGTACAAAAACTCGTTGGAGTTAAACAGCATATGGCACAAGTCGGCGAAGGCCGCTTTTCCGTCTGACAGCAGGGCGGTTTGTTTAGTTAAAAACTCCGCTGCCTTTTTCTTTTCCTCTGTGTTTGGCGTGCGGGCAAAAGCCATCTTCCAGGCCCGGTCAATTTTTGCATCCTCGCTGACGCCTTCATCGTTCGATACATGCTCAGCGAACTGCTTGGCCCATTGAGTGACCAGCGTGTTGTTCATCAATTCCAAAGACTGCCCGGGCGTTACGGTAATATTCCGGCGGGCACAACTTTCATGAGTATCGGGCATGTCGAATGCCTCAAACATCGGATACCTTGTATTTCGCCTCACAAACACGTATACGCTTCTGCGGTTCGATTCGGATTCAACTTCTTCATTTTTCCAACCACCGCGCGTGACTACGCCAGGGGGCAGGGGAGGGAATACACCAGGGCCATACATTTTGTCATTCAGCTTCCCGCTGACCGCCAACATGGAATCACGAATGGCTTCCCCTTCTAAACGCCTGCGATTGTAGCGCCATAGCAACTTGTTATCAGGATCCACTTCGGCGGCGTTGGCGTTGAAGTCGGTAGTTTGTTGCCAGGTGCTGGACATCAAAATTTGCTTGTGCAACTTTTTGAGGCTCCATCCATTTGCGGTGAAGTTGGCAGTAAGTGAATCCAGCAATTCCTTGTTGGCAGGCTTTTCGCCCATCACTCCGAAATCACTGGGAGTTCCGGCAATGCCTTTGCCAAAGTGATAGTGCCACACACGATTGACCATCACTCGCGCTGTTAAAGGATTTTTCGCATCGGCCAGCCAGTTGGCTAGTGCTGAGCGACGTCCGCTGGTGGGCAGTCCATTCGGCTTGGTAATGGTGGCGTCGGTAGCGTCAAGGATAGAAAGGAATCCTGGTTGCACTTCTTCCAAGGGAGCATCGTAAGCCCCGGCCCGCAGGACGAATGTTTTTGGCGCACCGGGAGCTTCGTTATCAATCATGGCTTGGGCAATGGGCAGTTCCGCAGGTTTGATGGCGTCGAACTTTTTCAATTCCGATTTCAACGCAACGTAGCGCTTGGCGGGTTCGCCCTTCAGCAGCTTTGCACCTTCCTGCTCTGTGTGGGAAAGTTGCGGCTTGGCTTTGTAGTACATGTGCCATTGAATGGGGGTGCGCTTTTCCGCTGGAGTGGTGACGGCGTCCTGAATTTCTTCAGGAAACTTGTCCATATTTTCTTTATCCAATTTGGCCACTTCAAGAGAAGCCAGCTTGGCCATTTCGTCACGAATTATGTGTGTCTTCAAATCCCACGTTTCATAGCGATTTTTATAGTTGGCCGATTCCCCACTGCTAGCCAAAAGCGCGCTATCTTCGATTCGGGTATTCGAGAAAAAAGATTGGAGCCGGTAGTAATCCTTGTGCAGAATGGGGTCGAACTTGTGGTCGTGACAGCGGGCGCAACCATAGGTGAGTCCCATGAACGTTGCACCAACGGTATCGGTCACATCGTTCAGCAATTCCTGACGACGTTGCATCAGATTGCGAGCATTGTATTCGTCGGGAAAATGCCTGTTGAACCCAGTGGCAACCAGCGCCTGGGGATCGTTGGGGTATAGCTCATCGCCAGCGATCTGTTCTTTCACAAAGCGATCGTACGGTTTGTCAGCGTTGAAAGACTGAATCACATAATCGCGATAACGGTAAATATTGGGACGCGTTTCGTCTGCCTTGAACCCTTCGCTATCGGCATAGCGAGCGAGGTCCAGCCAATGGCGAGCCCAACGCTCACCGTATCGTGGGGAAGCCAGCAAACGGTCCACCTGCTTTTCCCAGGCTTGTGAGGAATTATCGGCCAGGAATTCCTGCACCTGTTCGGGAGTGGGTGGGAGTCCGGTCATCACCAGCGATGCGCGGCGCAATAGCGTGATTTTGTCGGCCTTGGCGTTGGGATGCAGCCCTTTTTCTTCGAGCTTGGCCAAGATGAAAGCATCAATTGTGTTGGTGCCCCAGGCGCGATCTTTGGCTTGCGGCGGCTTGGTCACAGTTACTGGTTGAATGGCCCACCAACGTTTTTGTTGCGCGGTAAATTCTTTTCTAGGGGGAAGGGATTCGGCGGCCCACAAAGCCGCTACGGAAAACAGGCCCAACATCAAAGCGATCAGACGCATCACGCCTCCAACGATTTATCCACAAGGATTTTCAGACTGGCTAAAGTGTATCACATTGAAAGTAGTACTATTGGTTGCGTTTTCAACGCGCCAGGCTACATTCGGCCAAATCGATCCACTGGTTATTTTGCAACCCGTTTTGATCAAAACCGGGCAGTAAATTGTTTTGGACGAAGGTGATTTTTTCTACTTCAAAACTGCGGTCTTTTCGATAGCCATCCCATTCGCGTTCAGCGACTTCCTGAAGACGGGCAAGATCAGCTACTGGAAATTTTTGAGCCAGGGTGATGTGCGGATGATATTCGAAGGGTTCGTCGTAATGCAAGGCACATTGATTTAGCGACTGATGCGCCCGGAAAAGCTGTTCCATGCCGTGGGCCAAATCCAGATAGATCACATTGGTTTTGCAGAAAACGTTTACTTTCCCCAGGTCAACCTGGAAGCGGGGAGTGTGCAGGGACATCTGCTCAATTTGTTGCCAGGCGTCTTGTGGGGAACCAAGAATTGGGCGGGGTGGTAAGAAGGAAACGTGAGAGCGCAAACGACAATTGGGGACCAATTGACAACGAAGACTGTCGAGAAAGTCCCCGAGTGGAGCAGGTATGTACCCAACCAACGCGTACAAATTAACAGAAACTGCATCGGGCTCCCGTTGCCCAAAATGCAGCGGATCGAATCCGCAGGCCATCTATTTACATTGTACTCGCTGCTTTGGCCATTTGGGGAGGCTCAGGGGGTTGTTTCATGTCCATTGGATTTTTCGGTTCCAATACCACCCAGGTAGCTTGTTCGAAGCCGACGTATTTGCAGATGCGCATTTCGCCAGTTTCGACGGATTCCAGGATGTCCCCCAGACGCAGGGCATCGGGAGTTTCGCGGACTTGGTGCCAAGCCTGATAGAGTCCCGCCGCTTCAACCATGCCGCCCTCTGCGTAATCTTTGGGCTTAGCAGCGGTGACGCCACTGGTGGG
>JANMWO010000156.1:0-7467 GCA_031394025.1 Acidobacteriota bacterium | reverse complement strand
CAACTCGTCAAAATCCAACTACATCGTCTTAGTGACTTTCGACAACGTCCGTGGCTGATCGGGGTTCAACCCTTTGATTACCGCCAAGTGGGCTGCAAACAACTGCGCCGGGACAATGTAAGGGATGGGTGTAAACAGTTCCGCCGGGGCAGCGCCTTTCCGTTGTAGGCTCGCCGGAATCACAATTGCCCTGGTGGCAAGTTTTTGCGCCTCAGCATTGCTCTGATCGGTAATCACAAGTGATTCCGCGCCCAAGGAGCGCAGCTTTTCCATCATCTCTTTCATTGATGGCCAGGTAACTCCCGCTGGGGCAAATAGGAAGGACGGAAACGATGGCCCCACCATGGCAATGGGCCCATGCATCAAATCGGCTGATGAAAACCGCTCCGCCACCACATAGCAAGTCTCCATCAGTTTCAGGGCGAATTCAAAGGCGTTTGAATAATTCAATCCACGCCCCACAACCACCGCATGATCCATAAATCGGTAGCGCTCTGCTCGGGTTTTTATATCATCGTCCAAGCTCAGCGCCTTCGCCGTCCAATCAGGAACCTGACGCAGTTCATCCAGTGCAATCGGAGCACCCAAGGCATAGGCAATCATATAGATTGCCAGTAACTGACCAGTGTAAGTCTTAGTCGCCGCCACTGACTTTTCCCGACCTGCTCTAACCAGAAAGACGTGTTCCGCCAACTTCTCTAGTGAACTATTCGCTTCATTGGTTATGCCAATAGTAAATGCGCCTTGCGCCCGAGCTTTTTCCAGAACCAGATTCGTATCTGTTGATTCGCCGGATTGCGATATAGCCACTACCAATGCGTCTTTGAAGTCTGGCGACGCTCCATACAACGTGTGGATTGAAGGAGCTGCTAACGATACCGGAATGCCTGTGGCAATCTCCAATAAATAGCGGCCAAACTGCGCGGCGTTATCGGAAGTGCCTCGCGCCGCCAGTACGATGAATTTTGGCCTCCGTGTTACCAGGAATTTCTTCAGTCGTTCCGTGGCGCGCAACTCAGCGGCAAGGGTCTTGGCCAGAGCTGCAGGCTGCTGACGGATCTCGGCAAGCATTTGGGACATTCACTATCTAGGATAAGTTATCCCCGCGGGTGCGCGAAATATTGCCAGTACAAGGGAATGCTACTCAGTAGGTGGAAATGCCGAGCTAACTAAAAATTGTGCTTGCGGTGCAGCCAATGGAGCAACGCTTTCCTCTTCGGAATATTCTGTTACCGATTGATATTTGCCCACGTGTGGTTCCCGATGTACAAACAATTTGCGACCCGCCACATCTAACACCCAATATTCTACGATGCCCGCGCGGGCGTATAGATCTGCTTTCCGTGTCAGGTCAAAGTGCAGGCTGGTGTCTGAAACTTCAATCACCAGTTGCAACTCCTGAGGTCTTGGATTTCCCGCAGCAATTTGATTGGTTGGCCGCTTCAAGACAATTAAATCAGGTTGAGGCTCACTCTTTGGATTATCTTGCGGGGCGACATCAATGGACGCTTCCTGGTTGACCAAAGCCAAATCAAAAAACTGGCTGAGCCATTTAACCATCAAGGCCAATGCATTCACGTGTGGACGATTCTTGCCCATTTTATTGATCAAATCTCCATAAACCAACTCCACGCGCTGCTGATCGAATAGCCCTTTCTGTTCCAACTGTTCGTATTCTGCACGAGTCCACTGCTTGCGCGGTGGATCCATCGGGATGGCGGTGGGCGGCGTTGCGGTGAGCGGCGTTGGCATGGGAACCTATCCCGATTCTATAACGGATTCAACCATTACAATGAAAGTATGGCCGATACGTTACGCATTGCTGATCGCGAGTTTTCTTCGCGCTTGTTTGTAGGCACCGGGAAGTACCGAAGCAATCAGGAAATGAAGCTGTGTCATGAAGCCAGTGGTGCTGAAGTGGTTACCGTTGCTGTTCGCCGTGTGAATTGGAGCGATAAAAGTGGCGAATCGCTGGTGGATCATATTGACCGTTCGAAAGTGTTTCTACTGCCGAATACCGCTGCCTGTTACACCGCCGATGAAGCCATTCGCACGGCACGGTTGGGTCGTGAAGTGGGGCTTTCGAATTGGGTGAAGCTGGAAGTGATCGGCGATGAAAAAACTCTGTTCCCCGATAATGAAGGTCTGCTGGAAGCAACTCGCGTTCTGGCCAAGGAAGGATTTGTGGTGCTGGCCTACACCACTGACGACCTGATTAACGCGCGCAAGTTAGTGGATGCCGGTGCCGCTGCGGTGATGCCGCTGGCCGCGCCGATCGGCAGTGGATTGGGCATACAAAACATCACCAATTTGCGAATTTTGCGCGAAATGATTACGGCAGTTCCATTGATTGTAGATGCTGGAGTGGGTACCGCATCGGATGCAGCACTGGCCATGGAGTTGGGGTACGAAGGTGTATTGATGAACACCGCCATCGCCGCCGCTGAAGATGCGCCGAAGATGGCCGAAGCCATGAATTACGCCGTAAAAGCTGGGCGTTTGGCCTATCTTGCAGGACGCATGCCAAAGAAGCTGTATGCATCGGCAAGCTCGCCATTGTCGGGTGTGGTGCGTTAATTAAGGGATGTTGGGCATGGCTTCCGACGCGGGAACAGGAATTGTGAAGTGAACTGTTGTCCCCATGTCCACTTCTGATTGCACCCAAATCCGCCCACCATACAGTTCCACTATCTTGTGACAAATCGCCAACCCGATACCCGTCCCAGGATATTTCCCTCCATTCACATGCAGTCGTTTGAAAAGACCAAATACTTGCTTTTGATACTGCTGCGCTATGCCAATGCCGTTATCTTGAACAGAGAATTTCCAGACGTCGTTGTTCCGCTCTGCCGTCAAATAGATTCTGGGAGGCTGGTTGTCTTTGCAGTATTTTAAGGCATTGCCAATCAGGTTCTGAAACAGTTGGCGAAGGTGCACTTCCTTCATTGCAACGGCAGGCATTGGGTCGTAGCAAATTGAGGCATCCCCTTGTTGGACAATGCTATTGAGATCTTTAAGCACCTGCTCCAGGACTGCTCCAGTATTCACGGGGGCAACTGCTTCATCATCCAAGCGAGTTGTGTGCGTATACGCCAGAAGGTCTGAAATAAGGGCATCCATCCTTTGCGCCCCTTCTACAACGTGCTGCAAATACTCCATCCCCGCTGCGTCAAACTTATCGCTGTAGTCTTGCTGAAGAAGCTGGCTGAAGATGACCAGGTTACGAAGGGGCTCTTTAAGATCGTGTGACGCTGTGAACGCAAACTGCTCCAGATCCTGATTGGCTAACCGCAGATCCTCTTCCCTGGCTCTATTTTCTGTTATGTCGGTATTGGTGCCGAACCAGCGCACCACGTTGCCTGCCTCGTCCAATATGGGTAAGGCTCGCGATAGAAACCAGCGCCATTCACCGCCCTTACTCCTCAGCGGAAACGTATCCTGCCAAGCTTCGCCGCGGTCGATGCATGCTCGAAAGCGCTCCTGCACCCGCTCCAAATGGTCTGGATGTTGCACCTTCATCCAACCCCAGCCTTGCATCTCTTCGAGCGTAGTGCCGGTGTAATCGTACCAACGCTGGTTGTACCAAAAGATGGATCCTGTCTGGTCAGCCGTCCAGGCAAACTGACTGATATTGTTCGCCAGCATGCGGAAGCGGGCTTCGCCTTCCTGAAGCGCATTTACCAGGCTGCGCTGGTCTGTAATATCGGTGTGAACGCCTACCCATTCCTTGATGGCACCAGTTTCGTCAAGCACTGGCACGGCGCGAATTGAAAACAACCTCCAAGCCCCATCGTGACGACGCAATCTGTGTTCAAACACAAAAGTGGTGCGCGAGGCGACGGCTTTTTCCCAGGCAGCAAGGGTGGGCTGGGCATCGTCGGGGTGCACCGCTTTCGACCACCCGTAGCCCTGATATTCGTCCGGGCTCTGACCCGTGAAGCCGCCCCAGCCGGGCTGTTCACCGTCCATCTTACCTGTCGCGTCGTTGGTCCAAAGAAGAGCACTGCTTGCTTCGATTGCCGCCCGAAAACGCGTCTCGCTAGCACGAACCAATTGTTCGGCATGCCATTCTTGTGTTCGATCTTGAAACACTTTCACAAATCCTTTTAGTACTGCGTTTCCGTCGCGCAAAGGAGTGACGGTGCCACTTCCCCAAAAACTTACGCCATCTTTTCGCAAATGCCAACGTTCATAGTGAGCCACACCATTTTCGTGAGCGGCAAACAATTCCTCTTCCAGGGCCATCTTCTCACGGTCTTCAGGGGTAAATAAAATGACAGCCGATTCGCCCAGAATTTCAGTTCGATTGTATAAGAACAGTCGCTCCGCTCCAACGTTCCAGTTGGTAACATCGCCTTCCATATCCAGGCCAATGATGGCATGGCCCTTGGCGCTTTCAATGAGCAAGCGCATGCGTTCCTCACTTTCGTGCAGTTGTGCATCGGCAAGCTTGCGGTCTGTTACATCCTGATAGAAAACAGACAAGCCACCATTGCCAGCAGGGTAGACTTTGATTTCGAACCATCGCTGCCACGGTTTATAAAAAGTGAGCAACTCAACGGGAATTCGTTCCTTATGAGCCCGCAGATATTCATGTTCAATCGTTGTGCCGACAGTTTCAGGGAACAGCTCCCAGTGATTCTTGCCCAGCATCTCTTCGCGACTCAAGCCGTTCAAACGTTCCGCTTCATGATTGGCATAAGTAATTCGCCAGGTGGAATCCAGAGCGACAAACGCGTCGGTAATGCTTTCCAGAATCGCGTCGGCGTTCTGCTGGGCAGCTTCCAGACTTTTCTCAATCTGCCTGCGCTGAGAGATGTCCCTGAAAATGAGAACCATTCCAGAGAGCGATCCGTCCTCCTTCTTGACGGGCGCACCACTAGCGTCTATTGGAATCCTTTTACCGTCTTTTGTGATCAGATCCGTATGGTTAGCAAGCCCAACAGTTATGCCGGACCCTAAGACTTTCGCCACTGGGGTTTCCACTACAACACTGGAACCTTCCTGCATAATTCGGAACACTTCGGAAATCAATTTCCCTTGCGCTTCCGCTTGCGTCCATTCGGTTAATTGTTCGGCAACTGGATTCATTACTACCACTCGCATATTGGCGTCAGTGGAAATCACTGCGTCGCCAACACTGAGGAGGGTTTGTTGAAAAAGTAATCGAAGGTCCTTTTCCCGAGCTTCTGTTTTGGCAAGGTTTCCAGCCAGGCGGCTGAGGATGATGCTGATTAGAATGTATATGCCCAATCCCAGATAGTCCGACGAGACGATAAACATTCCGGCGAGCAACGCACCCAAAACGGTTGTCAGCAGCCCAGGTCCGAATCCACCAAAAAAGGCGCTGATTGTGGTTGCCAGGAAAAAAGTTACGTAGGGGACTTTATCGCCCAACAGAGGTGCAAAGCTAAATCGGATAAACAGTGCGGCGATGGGCGCGGCAATCGCTACAACATACCTGGCAAAGGTACTTTTCTGTGCTCCGCCTAAGAGTTTGTTATCCATAGGATTAAAGCATCCTCATAAGAAGACTGAGTCACACTTGAAGATTAAGTTGTTCAGTTTACCGGAAAGTCAATCTTATGTAAACAATTTTTGCTGGTCTTTTCCTTATCGGCGAAGTGCGGCTAGACGTCGAAGCCGAACCGCTGAATCGGCGATAATCGATTGCCGTTCCCAGACTTTTTAGGCCAACACTTTACAAGATTGCAATGGAATCGTAATCCGAATTTTGCGTGGGCGGTGTTAAGCTGGTGTATAAGGTCTTTATGAAACGAACTCTGGCTTCAGTAGTTCAGGAATTGACGCATTTTACCGTCCTCTGTTGCGATACAGGCCTTTGCGCTAGACCGCTCTCCCAGTGCGCTCAGTCTCTAGTGCTTTTCGGATTCACCAATCGCTCAAGTTTATTCTAAAGGAGTTGCCTAATGCTCAAACAAATTTCCAGGCTATTCAAGTGCAGGACTACCCTGCTTGCTGCCGCGTGCAGTCTGATGTTTTCCGTTAGCCTCAGCGCGCAAAACAGCGCAGGCTTGTCCAGTATTGCCGGAACCGTTTTGGATCAATCCGGTGCCGCCATTCCCGATGCGAAGGTGGTTGTTGATAATCCGTCCAAGGGTCTGCATCGTGAATTGATGACCAATCGCTCTGGCCTGTTCAGTGCGCCCGCACTTGTTCCAGGAGAAGGCTATCAGGTAATGGTTAGCAAAGAAGGCTTCAACAAGTACGAAGTGAAGGGCATTGAACTGGCTGTGGGACAGACCATGAACCTGACCCCTACGCTCACTGTGGGTTCAACCGTCACTAACGTGGAAGTGAACACAGATGCGCCACTTGTGGAAAGCACCAAAACGGATGTTTCCATGGTGATTGGCAGCCGCCAGCTTTTGGAACTGCCTATCAACGGACGCCGCGTAGATAGTTTTGTAGTGAATACGCCCGGTGCCACATTTGATGGTGCGTTCGGCCTTCTGACATTCCGCGGCAACCCCGGGGGCAACACCTTCCTCACCGATGGAAACGATACTACGAATCAATGGTACGGAGAAAACGCCGGTCGCACCCGTACTTATAATATTTCGCAAGACGCTGTTCAGGAATTTCAAGTTGTGTCGGCAGGCGGTTCGGCGGAATATGGCCGGGCTTCTGGCGGCGTTGTGAATACTGTTACCCGCAGCGGAAGCAACGATCTGCATGGAACAGCTTATTGGTTTTTCACCAACCGCACCCTGCGCGCAACTGATCCTTACAACCCCGGCATTAACCCGCCAGAGTGGCGTCATCAGGCTGGCGCCAGCATTGGTGGACCGGCAAAGAAAGACAAGCTGTTTTACTTCTTCAATGGAGAATTGCAGCGCCGCAATTTCCCCATTTCCTCCAGCAATATTTCCAATTTGAGTTTGTTCGATATTAAGGGAAACTACGTTCCTGGCAACTGCGTAGCGCCAGCCACTGCCACCCAGTGCAACAATGCCGTTGCTTACTTAGGTACGCGTGTAGCACCACAATTGATTCCCCGCACAGCCGACGTCAACCTGATGTTCGCCAAGGTGGATTACCGCCTTAACGACAAAAACAGTTTCACCACCAGTCTTAACTATTTGGACTTCCGCTCTCCTAACGGCATTCAAACGCAGCCATCGCTTACTACTGGCGCGGGCATCGGCAATAACGCTGATACCAACGTGTTTGATCGTACGTTGAAGGTTGGTCTGACCAGTGTGCTAACTTCCAGCATGTTGAACGAAGCCCGCTTCGGCCTGTTCAAGGATCGCCAATATGATCCGGCCAGCCCCAGCTTGTTACCCAGCATCGGCCCTCTCGGCTTAAGCATTGGAGCGCTTGGCAATGTCGGTTATGCAACCGGCTATCCAAGGTTGAATCCCAGTGAATTGCGGCTTTCTTTTGCTGATACTCTCTCCTACATCGTCAATTCGCATAGTCTCAAATTTGGCTTTGAGTTCG
>JANMWO010000153.1:0-4278 GCA_031394025.1 Acidobacteriota bacterium | reverse complement strand
CGATATTGGCAAAGTGGCCGTGCCCGACCGCATTCTTCACGGGACCGCAAAGTTGACCGAACCAGAATGGGACATTATGAAGCTGCACACCATTCGTGGGGAAGAAATCTGCCGTCCAATGAAGTGCCTTGCCCCTGTTTTGCCAATCATCCGCAGTCATCATGAACGGTGGGATGGAACAGGCTACCCGGATGGTCTAGCCGGGGAAAATATTCCATTGCTGGCGCGGATTTTGCAGGTTGTGGATATTTATGACGCGCTGATTACGGCCCGCACTTACAAGCCCGCCATGTCTCATCAGGAAGCGATTCGGATTATGGAAGAAGAGGCTGCGCTGGGTTGGCGTGATCCGGAACTGATTGCTCTTTTCGCAAGCGTTTCCAATGACTCCTGGAAAGAAGGAATTGCTGAGTTTGCATCTTCAGAATGGAGTGAAGTTCAGGCGATGCGAACTTCACTGGAAAACATGAAAATTTCTCTTTCCCATTAGGGACGGTGTACTAGTCGTTGCATAAGTATGAGTATAATTATGCAAGGAGCATCGCCATGGCTGTACTTAAACTCGCAACGATCGGCACATCCACTGGAGTAGTTATTCCCAAGGAGATGCTGACCCGTCTGAAGGTGGGCAAAGGCGATACGCTTTACGCCATTGAGACTTCCGACGGATATCTGCTCACTCCATACGACCCATCGATTGACGACCAACTGAAAGCTGGCCGGGAATTCATGAAGCAGTATCGGGATACTTTTAAGGCTCTGGCGGAGTGAAAAAGGAGCCGCGTTGGATCAGTAAGAAGGTTTTACTGTTACTCCATGAGGAAAGTCTTTCCATGTTTGGCGGCGCTCGTGGCCTGCGCGTCGATGGCTTACTGGTTTCTGCTTTAGGACGGCCGCAAAACAGATTGGCTTACAATTCTGCAAGCACGATTGCTGAGCTTGCCGCATCGTATGCCTTCGGAATCGCCAAGAACCACGCCTTTGTTGACGGCAACAAGAGAGCGGCATTTCTTTCCATTGGCGTGTTCCTTTCCTCCAATGGGTATGCTTTGGAAGCTGGTCAAGTAGATGCCATTCAGACCATTCTTGCTCTTGCCAGTGGAAGCCTTGATGAACCGGGTTTAGCTGTTTGGATCAAGGCCAACATGGCACGAATCAGGTAGTGCAGCGGTCTAGGTCAGCTTGCCGCGCACAGCATCACTGAGGGCCTTTCCGTCGACACGTTTGCCCACCAACTTGGCTTGCGTGGCCTTCATCACAATGCCCATTTGTTTGGCTGTGGCACCGGGATTTTCGGCCATTGCTGCGGCAATTGCTGCTTCGATATCTTCGGCGCTGGCCATAGCAGGCATGTAGGCTTCAATCAACTTCAGCTCTATGGCTTCCTTTTCGGCCAGGTCAGCACGTCCGGCGGTGGTGTACATTTCGACAGCTTCGCGGCGCTGTTTTAGCAAAGTACCCAGCACTTGCAATTCGGTTGTTTCGTCCAGCGGCTTCATTGCATCAATCTGGAATTTCTGAAGTGCGCTCTTAATCATACGGATCGCGTCCAGGCGGGCGGATTGTTTCGCCTTCATCGCCTGGACCATGTCCTGTTGGAGTGTTTCTAGCAGTGCCATCGTACCTGTTATTCTATCAATCGCTGCGGAAATTGCGGGTTGAAACATGGAAGATTCCTAGGAATCGGAAGGCAGACTTCGCTCACAAGTGAGCTGGCAGGCGGAATCGCCCGCCCCACATTCGGTAGCCTGAAGGTGCGTTGGTGGGGGAGTCATTCAACCTACTTTGCGGCTTTTCTCACACCTTCTCGTGTTTGGGTACTGCTGAAATATTAGAATTTCTTTACATTAAGAAAGCGTCAAAATGCCATGCTAGGGCATTTTCCAAACGCGGAACTTTTGTGCTGTGAGTTAAACTTTCGATTGTAGTCCTAAAAGCATCAATCTAAAAACAATCTAAACTATCAACCTGGAGATGAAGATGAAATTTGCTGTATCCATATTAGCTTTAACTGTTGTCACCACTTTTGCGCAGCAGTCCGACCGCGAGGAGCGCGGCCAGCAGGAGATTACCGTTGGCCACTCAATGAATCCACGTGCGGAAAGTGAAGGCTCGCGGGCTTCCAGAGGTGGCGCTCCGACGGCTGGATCCATTGGCGTGATTTTGCCAAAGATCACCTATCATGGCGGCCAGGTGATGAGTACGCCCACTGTCTATTTAATCTGGTATGGGAATTGGAATCAAACCAACGGCACCGATAATCCAATGGGGCAAACAATCGTCCGGGATTTCCTGTTTGGTCTGAGTAACTCGGGGCATTTCAAAATCAACACATCTTATCTAACTCCAACCGGCTTGGTGAATGTTGGCGCTGAATATACAGACGCAGGTTCACTTGGCGTGAATTTGAGTGACTCTAGCATTAAAACAATTGTGACCAACGCTGTGAATGCCGGCAAATTGCCACGGGATACAAGCGGAGTTTACTTTGTGCTGACTTCCAGTGACGTGGCTGAATCTTCTGGCTTCTGCACGAAATATTGCGGTTGGCATACAGCGGGTCGCATTGCCGGGTCAACTTTGAAGTATTCCTTTGTCGGTAATTCGGCGCGCTGCTTAAGCGGATGTGCAGCGCAGGCTACCGGGCCCAATGGCAATGCGGGCATCGACGGAATGCTGTCGGTGTTGGCGCATGAGTTGGAAGAGACTGTATCAGATCCTTTACCAACCAGTGGCTGGGCCGATAGTGGCGGTGCCGAAAATGGCGACAAGTGTGCTTGGACTTTCGGGGCGAATCCTAAGATTGCGACCAATGGGGCTTTCTATAATTTGACGTTGGCGGCGCAGTCACAACCGACGCGGAATTACTTGATTCAGCGAAACCTGGATGCCAACAGCGTTTGTTATTTGGACTACATTACAAAAACTCAGTAAGTTGATTTCGCTGTGCGGCGGGGAATGGGTGGTGTAACCGCTACTCCCCGTCGTCTGTTATTTGCCTGTCAAGTGCTGGTCGAACCAGCTAACCATTTCGCCCAAATAATCAGGCGGATTGATTGCCCCTGGAAACGTGGCGCCGTGACCTCCGCCTTGTATACGAAGCAGCTTTACTTTTACGCCTGCGGCCTTGAGTTTCGCTTCCATATCTATGGATTGGCTGAAGTCCACTTGCTCATCTTTGTCTCCGTGCATCAACAGAAATGGGGCATCGTCGCTGGTCACGTAGGAGATGGGGGATGCTTCAGAATAAGTCTTGTATTCCACCGTTTCATGCGAGATTTCCGCAGCAGGTCTTTGCATCCCAATCAGAAAAGTTCCATTGGTCCCTTTCAGGAAATTAGTAGGAGCGGCGCGTGCCACCACGCATTGCACTTTCGCACTTTCGCGTTCCACGGGGTCGGGATTGTTGGCGTTTCCTTTGCCATCCAGCGTTCCAAGCATACTGACCAGATGACCGCCGGAAGATCCGCCAGAGGCTCCGATACGATCAGGCCGGATGCCGAAACGTGCGGCGTTGTAACGAACGAAGCGGACGGCACGCTGCGCGTCTTCGACTGGGGCGGGATAACGGAATCGAGGTAAGGCTCGATGATTGATTACGAATACGGTGTAGCCGCTGGTGGCCAGAGCCTTCGCATAGAGCAGTGATTGGCTATTGGTTTTCAGCTCTTCAGCACTGTAGGCAAGGGGAGCCGTCCAACCGCTACCTGAAATGTGGATGACGCCGAATCCTTTCGGGTTGGCCGGTTTGTAGATATCCAGCAGCAGCGCCGAGCCGGAGTACATTCCATAGACGACGTTCGATTGAAGGGTAAACGGTTCTGCAGCGGACAGGGCGCAACTCAGCAGAATAGGGATAAGGATAGGTTTCACATGGGGGAGTCTATCGTAGTGGATGGTGGAGATGCAATGGTCGGAATTGACTTTGACGCGATAGTTAGCCAAGCAGTTTCCCACGTCTGATAAGGTCGGACTTTACTTTGCTGCGTGGGACGCTTTTTTCGTGCTGGCGTTATTGGGAAACAACGACATCCTGAAGGTCTTCCTACAGGGCCTTGTGCTTTTTGAGGTCGATCACCACCGCTAACTTGCAAGCGCAGACAACGATGTAATGGGGGGCGGGAATCCAAAAAATCCGCCCCTGCCTTTATCCCTAGAACGTAGCCCGAACTTCGCCCCATGCCCAATCGAGCCATGGCATCAGCAGTGCCAAATCAGTGGATTCCACGGTTGCCCCGCCCCATATTCGGAATCCAACCGGGGCGTCGCGGTAGGCGC
>JANMWO010000134.1:0-8660 GCA_031394025.1 Acidobacteriota bacterium | reverse complement strand
ATGCGCCCGGAGCGCAAATCGTTCCTGAAGCAGCGTCAGCAGCATTTCGTTCGCCTGGTCATTCGACGCTTCTGTCGGGATAAGCGCCTCCACATCAAACCTGTTATCGGAAAGCCATCCTGGGCCAATAAGCTGTCGTGTCCGGATGCGGTATGCAGCGCAAACTATTTGCTCTAACGTATAGCCCCGCATCTCCACCCGTTTCCCGCGAATTGTGACGCCGCCAATTACAGGCAACGCCGTCCGTATATAGTCCATCCTCTGCGCAAGTTGTTCATCATGCACCTCCGCAGGTTTCACTGTGGCCACTTCGAATTTCGCGGGCGCAGTCATCATGCCCACGGCGATCGGCGCAATCAGCGACGCAATCCCGGCAATTGCTATCGCTGCGTTCTTTCCAAAGTGGCAATGTGGATGGCTATACATGTTAGTTAATCTACTACGATCACTGGTTCCACGCAATGCGGATAGAATTGTAGACATGGAATTCGATATCCGTTTGCCCATTGGGTTGATGTTCGCCATCTTCGGAACAGTGCTCACAACGTACGGCCTGCTTTCCGACCCTTCAATTTACCAGCGCTCCCTAGGCATCAACATGAATTTGAACTGGGGTGCCGTGTTGCTGATCAGCGGATTTGTGCTGCTGTACTTTGGTCGACGGGCAGGGTCTAAGAGTTGAGATTTCGTGCGCCTGGCCGAGTGAATCTCATCGGCGAGCATACCGACTACAACGGCGGCTTCGTCTTGCCAGCGGCCATTCATCTGTCCACCATTGCTGAAGCGTCGGCACGTGACGATAACAAGCTGGTACTTCACTCCGCTAACTTTTCCAGCACGCATGAGTTTGATTGCGACGACCAAACGCCGCGCGGCAATTGGACCGATTATCCTCGTGGAGTGTACCTTCAACTTCGACTTGCAGGCGTGAAACTAAGTGGCGTTGACCTTTCTGTAACTGGTGAAATTCCGCTTGGTGCAGGCTTGAGTTCATCGGCATCGGTAGAGGTTGCCACCGCTGCGGCGCTACTGTATGTTGCGGGCGAAACTATGGATCAGAAAGCGCTCGCGTTATTGTGCCAGCGTGCGGAAGACGAATTCACAGGGGCACGTTGCGGCATTATGGATCAGTTCATTGCAGTTCATGGTGCCGAAGGATGCGCG
Source organism: Acidobacteriota bacterium (assembly GCA_031394025.1). Classification (GTDB taxonomy): domain Bacteria; phylum Acidobacteriota; class Terriglobia; order Bryobacterales; family Bryobacteraceae; genus JANXSF01. Next base: position 7,496 of record JANMWO010000134.1, on the reverse strand, counting down.
GTGCTGCTCGATTGTGAAACGTTGGCGCACCAAGTGGTGCCGGTGCCCGCAGGCTTGAGTTTGGTGATTGCCAACACCATGGTGAAACACGCCATCGCTGGCGGCGAATACAATCAACGTCGCGCTGAGTGTGAGAACGCCGCTCTGTTGATGGGGGTTCCATCGTTACGCCATGCCACACCCGCACTACTCGCGGCAACCGAGCCGCACCTGACTACCGACGAGTTCCGCCGCGCCCGTCACAACATCAACGAGAATGCCCGAGTGCTGCAATTTATCGACGCGGCCCGTAGCAACGATCTGCGAACGTTAGGGGAATTGATGGCCGCCAGTCATGCCAGCCTTCGTGATGATTTCGAAGTGAGTTGCGCCGAGCTCGATGCTATGGTTGAAGCCGCGCAAGACCTGCCTGGGTTTATAGGCGGACGCATGACCGGCGGCGGTTTTGGCGGGTGCACTGTTAACCTTGTAGAAGAAATACATGCCACTGAATTCGCCGCCAAGTTACACGCCGCCTATGAACGGCGCACCGGCATTGCTCCGCAAATCATCCTTACTCACGCTTCACTTGGAGTGCACGCTTGCTTGATTTAAAGGAACATTCGCACCGTCGTTGGAATCCGTTGCGCAGGGAGTGGGTGCTGGTTTCGCCGCATCGTGCAACGCGGCCCTGGCAGGGTCAAACGGAAGTGCCGACTGTGATTGAGCAGCCTCGTTACGACCCCCACTGTTACCTTTGTCCAGGTAATGAACGGGCTGCCGGGCATCGTAACCCGCCCTACGAAACAACATTCGTTTTCGACAACGACTTCGCTGCACTGCAACCGGATTCCCCCGCCGGGCACTTTCAACAAGGGGAACTATTGGTGGCCGAAGGGGCCCCGGGCTATTGCCGCGTCATCTGTTTTTCGCCTCGTCATGATTTGACTCTGGCCAATATGAGCCTGGCTGAAATTGGGCGTGTGGTGGATTTGTGGGTAGATCAATACGTGGATTTGGGCAGCAAGCCTGGTGTGCAATCGGTACAGATTTTTGAGAATCGTGGCGAGATGATGGGTGCGAGCAATCCGCATCCACACTGTCAGATTTGGGCGGATGACCGGGTGCCCAATGAGCTGGCGGTTGAGGTGGCGGCGTTCGATGATTACTGGCATCGGATAGGTCGTTCGTTGTTGGCCGATTATGCTGCGGTGGAAGATGAGCGGGTAGTTTTTGAGAACGATCATTTCTGGACGGTGGTTCCGTTCTGGGCGGTGTGGCCGTTTGAGACCATGATTATCCCCAAAGTTCACATGACTGGCATGGACCAGATGAGCAACGACGAACGCCAAGGTTTAGCGGAATGCCTGCAACGGCTGACCCGCCGGTATGATGCGTTGTTCGGAGTGCCCTTCCCGTATTCGATGGGGTTCCATCAGCGACCAACCGATGGGGAAGCGCATGAAGGGTTTCATTGGCACGCCCACTTTTATCCGCCGTTATTGAGGTCGGCGACAGTGCGGAAATTCCTGGTTGGGTATGAAATGTTAGGAATGCCGCAGCGCGATTTCACGCCGGAAATGGCTGCGGCAAGGTTACGATATACTGAGGAAGTAATGGGCGGCTAGCTCAGTTGGGAGAGCGCCACGTTCGCAACGTGGAGGTCGTGGGTTCGATCCCCACGCCGTCCACCATTACGAATAGGGTTTATTGTTTCGACCACCACAAGTAGCTGATGGGCGAGCCTGTCTTGTTGTAGAACTCCACGACAACCAAATGACTTCCTGCTGCTAGTGTGGTTGAAGCAGTATACAAACTGGGTGGCTGATCGAACCACTTATCCAACACCTTTGCCCCATCAATGAATACTCGTATTCCATCAGATGTGACGGTAGTGAAGTTGTAAGTTCCAGTGGAGAAGGTAAAGTTCCCCTGCCAGCGAACGGAGAAATTGGTCAGAGGCGCAGGTCGCCCGACATAGGCGTTCGACCAATCGAACATTATCTGAGGGTCCAAAGTGGTTTTCGTTGGGTTGCCAGAAAGCGTTGTGTTTCCGAAGTAGCAACCAGCGAATGCATTAGTTAGAGCTGCCGGACACGCTGAAGTGCTCACGGGAGAAGGTGCCGGTGTAGTGGCCGACAGGCTATTGCTTGATGCCGAATAATTTCCCGCTGCGTCGACTGCTTTAATCAAATAAGTGTAAGTTGTACTGGCGACGACCGAAGTGTCGGAATAGCTCAGAGTTGTGCCAGAGACATTTCCTTGAACAAAACCGTTACGGATGACTTGGTAGGCGGCTACGCCCACATTGTCTATGCTGGCACCCCAAGATAAGTCTACTTGCGTTGGACTCTTTGGAATCGCTGTCATGAGTACCGGAGGAGTAGGCGGTTGAGTGTCAAAAGAGTTCACCGTGACGGTAGCCTTCGCCGTTGTCGACCCACCGCTATTCGTGGCAGTTAGTGTGTAGGTGGTCGTTTTGGGTGGGGTAACTGCCTTGAAACTTTGATTGGAGACATCGCCTAACCCATTGTCGAGAGTTACTGTAGTGGCATTACTAAGATTCCAAGCTAAGGTTGTGGAGCTTCCGTCGTTGATGGTGGATGGGACTGAGGTAAAGTTGGAAATCACCGGAGGTGGGGCTGAGGTCGGACTGATAGTTTGATCCTTGAAGGTGCCCATGTCAATCGTCCACGACCATTTCGTACTTGTATTTGCGTTGTATCCCCTTCCGATTCCAACCACTGTGTATCCTGGTTCACGCATAAAGCTCTGATACAGGTAAGAACACCCTCCTATCGAATTTGGGAAACAAGTGGTCATCCACTGGTTAAATAGATCCTGTGCGTTTGCCATTCCCTCGGCAATTCCTTCCTCTGCGCTGTAGCTATAACCGAAAGCACGGAACCTCGCGTCAGAAAAGCGGCGAAGCGAATCTCTGCTTGAAAAATAATTGTTGGTTGCCATGTCGGTCGCCATCCACTGGGAGGCGTTTTGAAGGGTTACGGAAACTTGGAGTGGAGCAACTCCATACTTGGCTCGAAGGTTATTCATAAGAGTTAACATCGCCCACTGTTCGCTATCCAGCGTAGGCGTTTGCGCCTGCAATACAGGCTGCAACAAAACAGCTAAAGAAAGAACCAAACCCGGTACGGACGTTTTCAATACTCTGTGCGACATAGTTATTATGATTCCTCAACAGTAATTTGACACTTTAGTACTTCGGAGTGAATCGATCTAAAACTTTAGTTCGGGCACTAAAATACCTAATCTTGCGCCGGAATCGTCTTAGTCTTCTTCAATCAGGGGGGTGAGGGTTAGGACGGGGTTACGTCTTTCTATCTCCATGTCAGTATAGTGTGCGGGATGGTCCAAAACTCTCAATACGAGCAAAGTTTAATGGCGAAATGATGCGGGGAGCGCATACCTACATTTGCGCTCCCCCGTGGACTCCACCTCAACTGTGCCCACAAGCTTTTATCTATTTTCAGGCAAACCCGCAATCCCGATAGGTGCAAATCCACCTGTTCGACAACTGCGGCAGATCCCGAATCCACTCCCGTTGCCGATGTTGTTCGCGCAACGATTGGTGATGCTCGCTAATTCCTGATCACTTAAACTGGCCTTGATGAATGGAGTCTCCGTTGTTGTATAACTTAGCGTCGGAGTTTGATGAATGGTTGTACCCCATGCATTCATCCCCGGTGCCAGGTTCATCATGTTCGGCAAGGCCGCATTGCATACGGGACCAACCGGCTGACTTGCCAACAGCTTGATGACTACAGAATTAGGCTGAAGGCCGGTTAGAGTATTGCTGACCAGGTCTAGTTTGACTGAGAGAGAATTCAGTCCGTTCGGCGTCACCAGGCAAGAACAACAGGAGATCAACTGTTCATCTGGAGAGAATACATAAGCATTGACGCATATGTTGCCAACAGGATATCCGAATCCAGGTCCAGCCAACGGTGCGCCGTTCGCCCCGTTATTCGTCAGATTGATGTAAGAATCACCCTGGTCCAAATGTGCAGCATAACGGATCTGGAATGCATCAGGCGGTGCAATCGGTTTGTCTCCCACAGTGATGCAAGTGGTAGCAGGATTGCCATCCGGTGGTGCTCCAGACCATGTAACCGTAGACGTCGTGTTGCAAATGTATACCGGAGGAACAATGTTCGGCGCAGTTACATTTAACGTTAGCGTGCAGGATGCTCCGGGCAGCATAGTTACACCGGAAAGGCTAATGTTAGGAGTTGTTGGAGTTGCCACAGCTACCCCACCACATGTGTTGACGAGTCCATTCGGATTGGTGACCAGGAAGCCGCCGGGTAGTACATCTGTAAATCCGACGTTCGTGATTTGGTCAGAACTAGGATTCGACAGAGTGAAGGTTAACGCTACCACTGCTCCTGGTAGTACGAACTTCGTAGCGAAAGCCTTTATAAGAACTGGGGGCTTATTACTGGTGATTATGTTGAGTGTGTCTGTAGACATGTTTCCGTCACCAGTAAGTGGCGCGTTTACGGTCACTTTGTTGATGTATGCACCCGGCGTCGAACCCGTAACCACAACCGAGAATGCACAGGTTTGGTTGGCTGGTAAGTTTAGTGCGCTCAACGAGAGTAAGTTGCCTGGATTGATAAGGGTTCCGCCATTAGCACCACAGACAGGAGTCAGAGGTAATGGTGGGGTCACAATAGTCAATACTGGGCTTGACGCAGGTGATGGCCCTGGAAGAATGTCGATGAAGTTAATATTAGTCAGCGGTGTATTGTTTGGATTGGTAATTGTAAAAGTAAGAGTCGAGTTAGCTCCAAGCAGAATCGTTTTTGGATTGAAACTCTTCACTATAGATGGAGGACAGATGACGCCCAAGGTGGCCGTGGCCTTTCCGCCAGTTCCACCCTCAATGGATTTAACGTTATCACTCAGGTTAATAAAGTTGCCACAACTTGCCGTTTTCACACCTACGGTTACGGTGCATGAGGTCCCGCCAGAAAGGGTTACTCCAGTAACTTTGACACCGTTTGGACCTCCGCTCAAAACCGCTCCGCTGCACAAAGTGGTGGCAGGTGTAGAAACAGTCATTCCAGCAGGGAAGGTATCGTTAAGCTCAATACCAGTTAAAGTAGTTGTGTTTGGGTTACTGATGGTTAGCGTGATGAACGACTCTTGGCCAAGTCCTACTGGATTTACTGAGAACGACTTTATGACCGTTGGAGGAAGAACAACCGTAAGAGTGTCGCATGACTGAAGCCCTTGCCCGCCGTTAGTTGATATTGCTGTGACACAATTCACTTTGGGATTAGGAGTTCCAGCAATGGGCCTAACCACGGAAGTAAATGTACAACTTGCCCCCGATCCAAGGACTGGTATGCTGAAAGATAACTTAGGTGCGGGGGGAATACCTGGGAGAGTAGAAGCTCCACAAGTATTGCTAACGCTAACAACTTCCAGCCCTAAAGCGCCAAGGTCGTCGAAATTCGATCCACCAAATTTCACGTTGATTAATTCGGTTCCAATACCGATATTTGGGTTCGTAACCAAGAATGAAACGGTGGAGGTTCCATCGTAGGCTATGGTTGTGGGAGAAAATGTCTTAATTATGCCTGGGGGTAGCAACACACAAGCTGTGGCTGTGGCAGCACCACCGGCACCTCCTTCTAGGGAGTTGATTAAACTCGTAATGTTGTTGTAGCAACCGGTGGCGCTGGTGGCCAGTAACGTCGCCGATAGATTGCAAGAACTTAGGGCTGGTAGAATGCCGCCCGTGAAGCTCAATTGATTACCCACATGACTAAATGTTCCTGTTGGTGGGCCTCCACCAAAGTCGCACGATGTTGTTGTAGAAACAACTGTGAAACCGACAATACTGATAAGATCTGTAAAACTCACATTCGTCAATGTGGCACCGGGATCAGTATTAGGGTTGTCAAGTTGAAAAGTTAAGACTGTGTTGGCTCCGGGTTTAACGGCCAATGGATTAAAAGACTTGGATAGCGAAGGTGGCCCAACAACCAAGATGGGCGCTGAAGCAAGGTTGCCACCGGCATTGAAGGTGGTAAGACTTGAATTATTTAGGAATTTTCCTTTTTGCATTCCATCCACGTCAAGCCCAAATGTACAATTTGCACCTTGGGCCAAACTGGCGATGTTGAAAGTAACAGCACCGCTGCCTGCTAACACAGTGGTAGTCGCACATCCTGCAGGGTTGGCGAATATACCAGTGGGACTATGTACCAACAGGGTTGGCCCAAAATTGTCTTGTACTGTCAGGCTCGTAATTGGTCCGGTACCAACTGGGTTATTGTTTGTGACACTGAAGGACAAGGTGGTCTTGGCACCCAGTGGAATCGCTGTGGGGAAAAAGGATTTGGTGAAGGCCGGTGGATCTAGCACATCCAAGATTGCCGGGCCGAATGTTGTCGGATCACTGGTTGTCGCAGAGGTCAACGGACCCGCAGTAAATGATCTGTGGCCTGCCGGGATTCCCCTTATGACGAAAGTGATACTGCAAGATCCGCCAGGCGACAAAGTGAGTGCGCTAATGCCGACATGGTCGGAACCGCCTCCCGGTGGTACTGGCACTCCGCCAGCAACTCCACAACCGTTGGTGCCGAGCGAATCTACCTTCAGGCCCACCGGTAAGATGTTGTCGAAACTGATATTTGTTAGCGTGTTGAGCGCCCCAGGATTCTTGATTGTAAATAGAAGGAAGGTTGTGGTGTTGACGGGAATACTCCCTACACCAAAAGATACGTTGGTAAGGATGGGCTGCGCTTCCGCTACTCCTCCAGCTCCCAGCATCATCATCCCGGCTATCCCAACCATCAAACGAAATTTACTTAGTATGCTCATGCGCTCCACCCCTTTTCAGCCGATAATATAAATTGTTGGTGCCGTTCCAGTACGGCTTTGTGTAAGTACTTGGCTATGTGTACCGTATCTTATGTACCAGTTAACCTCGACTACTACAATCCTCTGAATTAACTAACCCAAACGAATTAGCACTGATAGTACTTATTGCGTAATGTCAGTACTGAAGTACCAGCTAAATTGTATTAACCAAATGGGTTAGTCATCTAGCGATAGTTCACTTGGGTTAGTTCCCACACTTTTTTCCAGCCTTTCCGGCACAAAAATAAATGAAAATGATTTTAGAATTGTTGGTGATCGGCCCTTTTCCAAGGTCCAAATGGGGTTCCACGTGTCCAAATCGCGGATTTTGGCCATCTCCCCGATGTCACATTTACTACAACACTGTGTAAGTTAAAGAAAAGGAATCGCTTAGTGCAATATCAGGCGGGATTCATTTGACAATGTGCAACCTAGTTGCATACTCTAGAAGGTAGGTATGCCGGCGTAGCTCAGTCGGTTAGAGCGACGGTCTCATAATCCGTAGGTCGGAGGTTCGAGTCCCCCCGCCGGCACCATCAGTAAAACAACAAACGCGGACAGGCAGGGTTGCCTGTCCCACCTTTTGCCTCATCCCCTGTAGAATCTCCAAACTTTGTTGGGAC
>JANMWO010000108.1:0-9714 GCA_031394025.1 Acidobacteriota bacterium | reverse complement strand
GTAAGGACTAAACGCCACCGCATTGGTTGCGCTGTTATAGAAAAAGCCTGTACCGTAGCGTTCATACAGTCCCGGTGCCCGATAGGAATTTCCACCATGGACTCGCAACTTAGTGCCTGTCGTTGGTAAAAAGTAAGAGATGGCGATATCCCCAGTTAGAGCGCGAGGCGGATTTACAGCTTGAATGGCGCTGTAGTTGTTGGCTGTGCCTGTGTAGATGAAGTTTGGTCGATCCAATGAGAATTGCTGCAAACGTCCGGAAAGCGAAATCTGAAGGCGTTGCTGGGCAAGCGTGATTTGATTGGCGAAGTAAGTCGCATTGGACCGTTGTGCGGCCTTGGTTGTTGTGGCAACCGTACCAGGCGAGGGAAGCTTGTTATCCTCTACATCCAAGTAAGTTTCCCGTTCGAACTCATAGCCACCTGTGAAGGAATACCACTGGCGAGGTCGCCATTGAAATTTCACATCGGCCGTATCAATATCGCCACCGAATTGGCTCAAGTTGGAAACCGTCGGCTGAAAGCCCGCACCAGCAGGACCATTTCTGAAAAAGCGATTGGTATGTACTCGCTGATAACTGGCCTGCCAATTTGCAGTGCTATTCAGTTGTTGACGGAAGATGAATGCGCCACTATAAAATCGGGATGTACGGCGGTTGTCTGGATCATCGCGATTAGGGATAAACGTGGCATCACCAGGCACAATAGAAAGTCCGGCAGCAGACCGCAGCACTTGATCAAAAGCCAATGGAATGGCGGGGACAATGGTGGTGTTGGGGATGTTCCCTGCGGGAAGTCCTGAAGAGGTTGGGCTCAAGTTTGGCTGCACAAAATCGTCTGAGAAAAACACCCGACCGGAGATGGAAAGTGAAGGAGTAATGGTGTAGCGGGTGAACGTTTGAACGCCAGTGCTGCGGGCACGATCATGACCATCCACCCCATTCAGAACGTTCAAGTGCAGCAGCCCACCGCTAAACGTCAAGCGATTTTTCAGTAGTCCGCCGCTGGCCGTGGCTCTGCCACGAATCAATCCGAGCATGCCACCTTCCATCAACAATCCACCATGCAGCGTGCCACCGCCTTGATCAGTAACCACATTCACTACACCGCCCACGGCGTTTGATCCGTAAAGTGACGAACCAGAACCTCGCAGTACTTCTACCCGATCAAAGTTAATAACATTGAATGTGGAAAGGAACGAACTGGCATCCCCTTGAATGGTGGCAGTATCACGAAACCGCATGCCATCAATCAGCAACGCCGTAGCATCGGCACGAAGACCGCGAATGCGCACCGAAGTGGCTTGCCCTGGCCCACCCAAATTGCGAATCAGCAGCCCAGGAGTATCGCGCAACACTTCGCTGAGGCTATATTCGTTGCGCTGTTCAATCTCTTCGCTATCAATGATACTAACTGCTTTGGAAACTTGATCAATGGTTTGCACCGCACCTTCCGCAGTTACTAACACACGTTGATCAACCCCGGCAATTGTAAGATGAACATCCACCGGCTGCGCAGGATCCACTAACAACGAGGTACGACGAAATCCTTCGGCGGAGACTTCCAGCACATACTTTCCAGCGGTCATCGTGGAGAAAGTGAAAGCCCCATTTTGACTAGTCGTGCGGCCCAATGGAACTGTGGCACCAGTGCGATAAAGCACTATTTCAGCTCCGTCTACACGCTTCCCTTGCGGATCTTGTATGGTTCCGCGTAACGATGTCTGTGCTGTTAATAAGGTTCCGGACATAAGCAGTCCGGTGAGTAATGAATAGATAGATAGCTGGGTCATGATAACCTGCCCCTCCCTCGAGAGCAAAGTGAAATCAGCCGATTGGCTGTTCCAGGCAGGTCTTCGGACTTATGGGCTACCTACTCATTGCTACTTCCCAGTTGCTTGCGCAAACCAGTGTATTCTTGCAATTTTCGTTCCCAATCACCGCTGCGAGACAGTCCCGGATTCTAACCGGGTTCTCTTTTCAACGCTCTCCGTGAAGAGAGCGTACCTTGGAAGATTCGAGGATAGCATACATTATTAGGCCGAACGTTATAAATCGGTCGGCTTCTGAAAGCATCTCATCACGTAAACAATTCTGCACAGACCCATTGCATTCCAATAGCCAATTTTGGCGGGCGTCTTCCAGAATCTGGTAATATCGGGATAGTCCGGTCTACGGGAATTTGCCGCAACATGTTTTGGCGTCCTGTGCGAATTGATGGTCGGCAAAAAAGGAGCGCTGCTAGTGCGTGTACATCTGATCAATCCGAGCGACATATCTTTTGGTATTGGAGTAATCACTCCGCGTTGGCTTTATGTCCTGGCTGCAGCTACGCCTAGAGAATATGGTGATCCCTTAATCACCGATGAAACTCTGGAACTACTGGATCCAACGACGATCAAGCCCGGCGACATTGTTGGCATTGGGATTCATACAGCCAATGTGTTGCGTGGACTTGCTGTGGGCAGAATTGCCCGTGAACTTGGCGCCTGGGTTATTTTTGGCGGCGTTCACGCCACACTGTATCCTGAAGAAGCATTGGAACTGGGTGGTGCTCACGCTGTTGTAAAAGGGGATGGCGATGTGGTTTGGCGCAAGGCGTTGGCCGATTGCGTCAACGGGAAACTAGAGAAAATTTATGATGGCGGTCGCGTGTCGGCCGAAAAATTCTCTCCGGCCCGGTGGGATCTTATGCCGGAAAAGGCCTATATGTGGGCTTCGGTGCAAACCCTTCGTGGATGCCCTAAGCACTGTTCATTCTGTTCCGTTTGGCGTACCGATGGCCAAGAACCTCGTCAGCGCGCATCCGACGCTGTGATGGGTGAAATTGTGGAGCTGCGGCGGATCGGGTATCGCTTCATCGCATTGGCTGACGACAACTTTTATCCCGTCACCGTCACGGATATCGCCCTGGCAAAAAGGCAGAATAATCTGGGCAGAGTTGCCGAACTCACAGCGATTCGTGACGAGCGGTTTGAATTGATGCGTCGTATGGCCTTGCTGCCCGACGACATGATTTTCTTCACCCAGATCACCATGGAAGCAGCCGAAGATTTGGAATTTCTTGCTGCCATGAAGAAGGCTCGCATTAAGGGAGCTTTGGTCGGCGTGGAAGCGGTTACCGCAGAAGGGCTGAAGACCGTTTATAAAGACTTCAATTTGGTGGGAGAAGAACTGGCCGAACGGCTGAGAGTTTTCCGTGCCAACGGCGTCCACGTGCTGGGTTCGTTTATTTTCGGACTCTCTTCAGACCGCGAAAGCACCTTTGCTGCAACATCGGCTCTTGCCAAAAAGGCTGATTTGACCTTTGCCCAATTCGTGATGATGACACCCTTTCCGGGTACAGTCGATTTCAACAAATGGGAAAAGAGTGAGGATGGCGAAAAGAAAGTAGCGGGCATCCCGGTGACCCGTTATTGGTTGATCCCCAGTGATCTACGTCCAAAATTGTATACCCCGCATCCGACCATGACACACGAAGAAATTCGGGTCCGCACGCAGGGTGTCTGGGATGACTTTTACGGTACGAAAGCCATCTGGCATCGGGCCAAGTGCGTGAAGAGTCTGAAGTCTAAACTCGCCTTCTTGTTCATTTCAAAACTCTATCGTCAAATGTACGCCAACACGGGCATCACTACAGATAGTGCACGTCGTAAGAAGGCCAATAGCTGGGCTAGAATGTTGGCCAAGCCATGCCGTCAATTCTTTCAGGCGGAACCCATGCCTGATCTAGCAGTTCCAGGCGGATTGGCCCCCAAAGCGCAATTCAGCATTGTTGGTCAGTAAGAAACTTTAAGTCAAAAACGGGTCGTCACAGTGAGTAACATGTGGCGACCCGTTTTCATTTCCCGCAGTAAGTCCCGCCATCACGATGATCAGAAGTTCAGCCGTACCGAAGCTGTGCCATTGGAGTAGTGAAAGGGCTTGTATAAAGTGAGCCATTGGAGTAGTATAAATGAGTTAACAGTCTATTAGCGTTCTACGACTCACAATCTTCAGTAAACGCGCAAAGAAGCTTTTTACTGAGACTGAAATCGAGACATTGGCGGCCTATCTTTCGCAATACCCTGAAAAGGGAGATGTTATCCCAGGCACGAAGGGGTTGCGAAAATTGCGTTGGTCAGTGGGCAACCGAGGGAAGCGAGGTGGGAGTCGGGTTATTTATTATTACCATGTTCCTGAAAGCCTCATTTTGTTGTTGTCGGCCTATGCCAAGAGCAATCAGGTGGATATGGATGCTGCAGAGAAAAAGATACTAAGTGCAACAGTACAGCAATACTTTAAGGAGTAGAAACGATGGCAACTAAAGCACCGGCAAAATCGAAGAAAGGTATGAGTGCGGTGGGACGTGATATTCTGGCAGGCTTGAATGAATATGCGGCTCACAAGCGTGGTGAGAAAACTGGCATCAAAGTATATACGTTCCCCAAAGTTCCAGAAGATGTAGATGTGAAATCCATTCGGGGCAAACTTTGTATGACCCAGGAACAGTTCACGAGTTTTGGTTTTTCCTTGAGTGCTATTCGCCATTGGGAAGCCCATCGTAGGATGCCCGAAGGACCCGCCCGCGTGCTGCTCATGGTCATCGACCGCAACCCCAGCGTTGTGCTTGAAACCCTCCATCGGTAAAGAATGTGGGCTTGCGAAGCACAGGTCCCAAAGCAAATGCTTTGGGACCCTCCAGCCCTGTGACTTACTCAATTTCCGTGGTTACGTTGAACAGCGTCGTCAACTGAATGGAACCATGCCGAACTTGAGGGAAGCCTGGTGCGCTCTTGTCCCCTGGGTCCAGATTCGAGGCTGTATCGTCGGGAGGAAATACTATCAGCGTTTGCAGAAAATCTTGCAAATTGCGCTGCTCCCCTGTTGTTAAGCCTGCGTAAGCATCGCGAGCTCGTTGTGATTCGCCCCCATGGCGCAGAATCACTTCATGCAAATTGATACTGCGGCCATCGTGTCCATATGGTCCAGTAGAGCCCACGCCCCACAGCGCCGTGGTCATCATTTGGGTTCTAGTGGTTCCATCATAGTTGCGCTCATTGAAGTTGGGACCCAGGTCATGCCGCTTGAAATCGGTGAAGATATTCTTGACTAGGAACGGCTGTAACGATGGGGACTTAACCACTGGAAAACCAGTGCCATCCGGGGTCGATGCGGTGAATCGAGTCGCAGCCGTTGCAAACAAGTTGTTCAGGTTGCCGCGCTCCGCATCGTAGGCCGTTTCCACATCGGCCACCCGGCGGTCGCGATCAATTTGCAGGTCAGCCACATGGCAGGATGTGCAACCAATGCGATCCAAAGTTGCCCGACCCATTCTTGACTCCACTGTTTCCCGATAAACAGCAGGCTTGAAATAATTCAGCAGATAGAACTCCAAATAGTCCACCACAGCAATGGCCATCTGATTCCGAACCGGTTCGCCCACCGCCACTTTCATTGTGTCGGCAGCAGGTGGCATTTCCAGTTTGTCCAACTTGCCATCCAGCACCATTCCGCTTAGCGTCACCATTCTCCCGCCCTTGGCTGCTGCCGTTAATTCCGCATCGGAAGATTGAAAACCCATTTCCGCATTCATTGCTCCGATTACAAACTCGCGAATGGAAATGGTTCCGCCCTGATGGAAGAAGGGGCGCACGCGCAGATCAACATCCACGCCTTCCAATTCCGAAGTATCCACCACAAGATCAGGACGCACCGTGATGCGTCCATAGGAGATGCCCTTGCTGGACAGTTGCCTGGTGACAGCGGTCTTTGACAACGTTGCTTCCGTAATGGCCAACCGACGCCAATCGCGCAGTTCAGCGGTGATTTCATCGGCCAGCATCTCTTTCAAGCCCAAGCCAAAAAGGTGTGGAGCATCGCGACTATCAGGACGGGTGGCAACGTCGCCGCCAAAGCCAGCAGACCCTCGCGGACGGCCATGGCAGGCAGAGCAGCTATCGGACGAGCCTGCACCAATGCCATTATCGGCAGCAATGTCGCCAGAACCGTCTCTATTGTAAGGACCGGACCCATCCAGCCGCTGGAACTTACGTTGGAACAGTTGACGTCCCCGCCGAATGGCTCGGAATGGATCTCTGGCAATCACAAATGACGATGAATTGGGAGTGTTCCAATCGCCTCGTCCAGCTCCAATTTCTTCAGTGAGGGATTTTGAGATGCCCTCCTTCGCTGGATTGGGGGATTTGGTTTGATCTACAAGTTGACCATGTAAGGAAATTGACAGAAGCGCAATCGCGCCCAGAACCTTTTTTGTTGCCATATTCTTAACACCTCGATACTAAGTGCGCAAAGGGTCAGGAAACATGACAATTATTTATTCGTTTTAATTGATGATTGACTAACAGCTTGTACTAACTGCCTTTCCACATACGCATTTGTGGGTAGTTTGGTCTTCCAATCGCGCCAAAGGGTGACTCGTTCGGCAGCGTGAGGGGATTCGCCCAGGCCGACTTCCATTTCCAATTGTCCGGCGCGTTCCAATTTCAGGGAAAGGCGGTTTGCGGTATCCAGATCTTCAGTAGGTTTGAAATCAGGATTCGCGCGAAGAGCCCGCAGGCTTTCTTCTAAAATTTGCAGAGCCTCACCCCACCTCCTCGCTGCCGCCGCTGATTCTGATTTGGCTTGATACACCGAATCTTCGGGCGAAGTAGGGCCGATCATTTTAGGGGGCCAGTTCTTGGCTCCTGTCCAAGATGCGATTGTGGCATTCAACAAAGATCGCGCTGCATCATGCTTCCCCAACTTTCCTAAAGCAATGGCACTTTCTAACTGAATCCTGAACCTATAGGTGGATACATAGCGGTTGGATTCTGGAGCTGAACGAAGAATCGCTAGGCCCTCATCGAAGGTAGAAAGTGCCGCTTTCGGGTCGTTCAACTTCATTTGAATCTGGCCAAGCTTAAGTGCAACTTCAGCCAAATTCAGGCCGGACTCCACATCAGAGGAATCTGCTATAGTCATTTTACGAAGCAATTGGATAGATTCCTGAAGCCAATGTGCACCTTGTTCATATTGTCCTAGGCTGAGGCCCCTGACTTCGCCTAGAATCAATCCGCGGTAGAAATACGTATCATGGCGCTCCACCTGTGCCCTTTTGTCGGACCCCGCTGCGTCCAGCCAGGTTTCGGCGCTTTGGAAAGAAGTAAGGGCAGCCTCCAAATCTCCTGCATAACGTTGAGCAGTTCCTAGTGCACGAAACGAACTGGCAGCGCTTACGCGGGAGCGCACAGTTTTCAGCCGGTCCGCTTGAACTGCGGATGCTTTGGCGTCCAAAAGGCAGTAATAAATGGCTTTTTGAGTGAATCCGGCATTCAACAGAGCGCGCGATGTTGCAGCGTATACACGGATGGCCACCTGCTCTTCCTGCTCACTCAGCACCGGAATGCTACGCTGGTATTTTTCCAGTTCATCGGCGATTTGTTGCGCTCTTTTGACGCTTTCCTCTTCTTTGCCAAGGTCATAAATACGGTCTGCCAATGCGCTTTCCGTAAAAAACCACTCAACGGCCGCCTCCCGATTTCCCGGATCTTTTCGCCGAACCGTGGAAAGCAGATTTTCGGCATTCGTCAAAGAATTGAAAGCTTCCTGATGCAACCCAAAACTGCTTTTGCCGCGTTGCGCCTGTACTTCGGAAACTCGGCGGTAGGCTCGGGCCACTTCAATCCGCAGTCCGGTATCGTTGCTCACTTCGGAGATCAAACCGCTCAAAGATTGGACTACGGAATCGACGATCTGTTTGCGCACTGGCAGACTGTCGGGCATACTGCGGATCTGCGTTTCGACGTCCAGCAGCTTACCGGCCAATCCGCGAACATCGGCGAAACGACGTTCGGCAATGCGTTTTTCCTGTTGAGTCAGTATCCAGCCAGTCAGCAGACTAACCATCACAGCGGCAACTGCCACCACTGGAATCCAATAGCGGCGCAGGAATTTACGGGCCTGGTAAAGCGATTCGCCACGTCTGGCAGCTACCGGTCGTGAATCCAGATAGGCGTGCAGATCCTCCATCATGCGGTCTACAGAAACGTATCGATCGGCCGGTTCTTTGCGCAGTGCGCGCATGACTATAGAATCCAGATCCCCTTTGCATTCGGGGTTGGCTGCACTAGGAAGTTGCGGTTTAGATTCAGTGATGGCAGCCTGAATTCCACTGCGCTCGGTGGTCTGGAATTGATGCGGAGAATTGCCGGTGAGCAGCTTGTAAAGAACCGCACCCAACGAATAGACGTCGGTGGCAGTACTCAGACGACCGCCGCTCACCTGTTCAGGACTTGCATACCCAGGCGTGAACAACATCTGTGTAACTGTACTTGCAATGTCCAGGTGTTTGGCAATCCCAAAGTCCAGGAGTTTGGGAACACCGGCGGGCGTCACCAGAATGTTGCCTGGTTTTAGATCACGATGAATAATCAATTGACGGTGAGCCTGGCTGACTGCATCGCAAACGGGAAGGAAGAGTGCCACTATTTCGCGCACTCCGCGGCCTTTCGCCCATTCGTCAATGGGCACGCCTTTCACCAATTCCATTACCAGATACGGGCGCGTTGCAGCGGTGGGTTCATCGGTGTGGCCCACGTCCAAAAGTCGTGCAATGTTGGGGTGAGTGAGGGTCGCCAGAATTTGGCGTTCCTGCAAGAAGCGCTCCAGAGTGGAGGCATTACCGGCGTTGCTGCGAACCAGCTTAATGGCTACTTCAATGCGAACTTCGCCGTCGGCCCGTTCGGCCCGATAGACGGAACCCATGCCGCCGGAGCCCAGCAATTCCTTAATATCGTAAGGGCCACAACGAACGGGTGCCTGTCGAATTTCAAGATCAGAAATCGCCTGCCGGGCAGCTTGCGCAACGGGGGTAATCAGTGTGCCGGAGTTCTTATCAGCCGTAATGAGAGCCTCCACTTCTTCGAGCAAGGCGTTTTCAATCTGGTGATGCTGGTAATAATTGAGACGCTGTTGGTCCGTCAGGTCGGCCAACTCATGAAACAGAGTTTCAACGCTGGAGTTCATGTTTCCAACACTCTCTTCAACCAGGCTTGGGCGAAGCGCAATTCGCGGCGAACAGTGTGGACGGGCATTTGCAAAGCATCAGCGGAATCCTCCGCAGTCATTCCCCCGAAGTACCGCATTTCGATCAATGTTGCTTTGCGAGGGTGTTCCGTTTCCAGACGTTGCAGTGCTTCGTGCAGGGAAAGCAGTTGCGCATCGGTTTGCAAAGGAGCAGAGCCAGGCATATCTGCTAGAACAACTTCAATTCCGAAATCCCGTTTCTGCGCCAGTCGGGCACGGGCCAAATCCACTAACACCTGACGCATAAGTCGAGATGCGATGCGGTAGAAGTGGGCTCGATTTTGAAAATCGGGAAGAGACAGGGAAGAGAATTTGAGATAGGCTTCGTGGACCAGGTCAGTAGTTTCCAGGGGAATATTGCGGGATTCACGGCGCAAGTGACCAGCGGCCAGGGCTTTGAGCTCTTTGTAGACAAGTGGAATGAGAACATGCAGCGCCTGATCGTCGCCATTGCGCACCTTATGGAGCAGCTCAGTCAATTCCATGTCTTTGATTATGGCGCAGTGGCCTCTCCCGTATTTTGAGTTGAATTTTT
Source organism: Acidobacteriota bacterium (assembly GCA_031394025.1). Lineage (GTDB taxonomy): Bacteria > Acidobacteriota > Terriglobia > Bryobacterales > Bryobacteraceae > JANXSF01. The sequence continues at coordinate 115 of JANMWO010000108.1, read as the reverse complement.
GCGATTTGAGAATAGCATGCGAGGTGGAAGATTCAGGTTGGGAGGCGATGGTCAGGAAGGGTTTAGGTGATTCATAGCAGGTGGGTTGGCTGTATCTTGGATATGCTGTGATCGC
>JANMWO010000104.1:0-4967 GCA_031394025.1 Acidobacteriota bacterium | reverse complement strand
CGCTCATGCAGGGGATACCGGCCAAAGAACCGGTAATCGTGTAGATGTCAGAAAGATACATTTGCACCGGATCGTTCACTTTCTCTCCGATCTTAAACGCCGGAAAGGGCGACACCGGAGTGATCAGCGCATCCACTTTTTCAAATGCTTTGGCAAAGTCCTGGGTAATCAAATTCCGAACTCGTTGGGCCTTCAGATAATACGCGTCGTAATATCCCTGGCTCAGAACATAAGTCCCCAGCATGATCCGACGCTTGGCTTCCGCCCCAAAATTCTCTCCGCGGGAATTGCGATACATTTCCGAAAGTGTGTCGGACTTTTCAGACCTTGCCGTATAGCGCACGCCGTCGAACCGGGCTAGGTTTGAGCTGACTTCCGCAGTGCAGATAATGTAATAGGTGGCAATCGCGTATTCAGTATGCGGAAGGCTAACTTCTTCCACCGTGCAACCTAGCGATTCCAAAACTTCAATCCCTTTATTTATCTTTGAAGCCGTTTCACTAGCCAAGCCAGCGAAATACTCTTTGGGCAGCCCCAGGCGCATCCCTTTCACCGACTGCGCCAAGGTGGCGTTGTAATCCGGGACAGGTGAAAATGCCGAGGTTGCATCCATCGGATCGCGACCTGCAATCACTTTTAAAAGTGTTGCTGCATCGGCCACGTTGCGACTAAACGGGCCTATGTGGTCCAGTGAGCTGGCAAAAGCCACCAAGCCGTATCGCGACACCCGTCCATATGTTGGAGTGACTCCAACCACGCCGCAAAAACTGGCTGGTTGACGAATGGACCCACCCGTATCGGATCCCAGCGAAACCACTGCCGTGCCTTGAGCCACCACTGCAGCCGACCCACCAGAAGATCCACCCGGTACGCGATCTAATGCCACAGGGTTGCGTACTGGACCAAAGGCCGAATTTTCGTTGGATGATCCCATGGCGAACTCGTCACAATTCGCCTTACCTAAAATCACCCCACCAGCCGCTTCCAGCCGATCCACTGCTGTCGCGTTATACGGCGGAATATATTTTTCAAGAATTTTCGATCCACAGGTGGTCCGCACACCCTTCGTGACAATCACATCTTTCACGCCAATGGGCACGCCAGCCAGCGCCGGTAATACTTCACCATTGGAAATCAGTTCATCTACTTTGGCCGCTGCTGCCAGCGCCCGTTCCGGACAGAAAAGTAGATAAGCGTTAGTTTTAGGATTTTCCGCTTGAGCAAAGGCCAGTGCCGATGTGGTCAGCTCCATGGCGGAAAAAGTTTTGTTGCGCAGTCCAGTTTGGACTTGGTCGATGGTTAGGGAACGGACGTCCATAATTAGCGTTCAATCACCTTAGGAACTTTGAAAAAGCCGCCTCCTGAAATAGCGGCATTGGCCACAGCTTCAGCGTTAGTAAGCGATGGACGCTCCACGTCTGGCCGTAACGTTGCGGTTTCCTCATTCTCAAAAATAACTTGTGACATGGGCTCTACCCCATCTGTATTCAGTTCGTTCAGTTTGTCCATGTGGGTAAGAATGCCGCTTAAGTCAGCGGCCATGCGCGGGATCTCTTCATCGGTTAAAGTCAGATTGGCAAGCGCAGCCACTTCACGTACATTCACTTCAGTAATGATCAAGCAATGGACCTCTTACGGGATTGGATATAAATGCGTCGCAGAATGGGATCAGCAATGGAATCGGCTTCGTCATAAGCGCGGACAGTCTCTTCACGCTGCGGTTCAATTTTCGGGGTGGCCAGGGCGAATCGTAAATTCCTGACTTTCCCCGTCCCCAGAATCTCGTTCAGTTTGCCCAGAATTTGAGATCGCAGCAGTTGCAAGTTTCGTTCCCAAAGAACATCTTCCACATTCACAACCAGCGTTCCATCAAATAAACCAACGGCCCGGGTGCGCTTGGCAATGGTCTTTCCCACGGCTTGGGACCATGCAGCCACAGCAATGTGATCCCCCGAAACACCAGCTTTCGAGAGCTTCATTTTGCTTAAGACTTTGGCTGCCCGCTGCATTTATATAGAAATTCAAGTTTATCATGCACAGCTAGCCTGTTATACTCCATTGGCAGAGAAACCATGATCACTTCCAGACGGACTTTCCTTGCAATGACTGCGGCAATGCCTGCCGTGGCCACCACAGTGCGCAGCCGTTCAGCCAAAGTGGAAACTGTATTTCGGTCTCCCGGTCAGAAGCCCAACGGCTTGCAGGCCGTCAAAGAAGGCCTGTGGATACTGGATCAGGGCGACAATAAAGCCTACCTCGTCGAGTACAAATTCGGACGCGTCTTACGGAAATTCGATACCGAATCGAAGGCAGGTAGCGGCATCACTTTCGATGGTCAGGCTCTGTGGCTAGCCTCCACCTATTCCTCAGAGATCATTCAAGCAGACGCCCACACCGGAAAAACATTAGCCAAATATCCTTGCCCCGGCGCTGGTCCGGTGAACTGGCCGAATCCTAGAAAAAGCCCGCTCGCCCCTGCTGAAAAACCTAAGCCGTCGGGAAGTCCACCAGCCGACCGAACGGCCACCGGAGCCCATGGTTTAGAATGGCGTAATGGCCGATTGTGGATTGCTGTGCCTCCGGCCAAAATGATTTATCGAATTAACCCCGATGGCTTCAAAATTGAAAAGCAGTTTGCCACTGCCGGAGATCGTCCGCATGGTTTGGGGTGGCAGGGAAAATGGTTGTGGTGCGCCGATTCCAACGACAACGCCTTCTACCGCTACGACCCGGAAACGGGAGAATATTCCGATAAAATTCAGCTAAGTGACAGCGACCCGTTGCCCCACGGGATGACCATCTGGAATGGCTGGATGTGGTACTGCGATGACGTGGGTGTAGTTTGCCGGTTAAAATTATAATTTCACATGAACACTTTTTGTCCGCCGACTGCTGCCAAGCGCCCTCATCAGATTTCAATTCACGGAGACACCTGGAGTGACGATTACTTCTGGTTGAGGGAAAAGAAAAATCCGGAAGTGATTCATTACCTGCACGAGGAGAATAACTACACCGATCACGTGATGAAGCCTTATGAACGGCTGGCTGAAAAGCTGGATAAGGAAATGGTCGACAGAATATTTGAAGACGATCAATCGGCGCCGGTGAAAAGTGGAGACTACTATTACTACTGCAAACAGAAGAAGGGTTTGCAGTATGAAATTTACTGTCGCAAATCGCTCAGTCCGCGCAGTGCCGAACATGTGATTTTAGACCTCAATGAACAGGCTCGTGGAAAGAAGTATATGCGACTGGCAGACTTTGAAATCTCGCCAGATCACGCCTTACTGGCCTTTTCTACCGACACCAAAGGCGATGAGCTGTTCACAATTCGCATCAAAGACCTGACCACCGGAAAGCTGCTTCCCGATAAGATTGAAGGTGCTTATTATTCCATGGCCTGGTCCGGCGATAATCGTTGCATTTTCTATACGAAAGTGGACGCCGCATTGCGGCCCTACCGGGTTTGGAAGCACGTCATTGGAACCCAGGAAAGCGACGATGAATTGGTTTGGGAAGAAAAAGATGAACGCTTCACTTTAGGTGTCAGCGCAACCAAAGATCATCAGTATATTTTGGTCGAAATCCAAAGTATGGTCACCGGCGAAGTACGCTTTCTCAATGGCAATGGTGAAGGCAAACTCCATGTAGTAGAACCCCGTCGTCAAGACGTGGAATACGACGTGGTTCATCGGGCAGGCATGTTTTATATCCGGGTGAACGATAAGGGTAGAAACTTCCGCGTCGTGCAAGTACCCGTTGATCATTTGGGACGGCGAAATTGGCAGGAACTGATTCCCCATAGCACCGAAGTTTGCATTGAAGCGGTGGAAGAGTTTCAGGATCATCTGGCACTGCAAACCAGGGAAAACGGACTGGAACAGATCCTGATTCATAACTGCAAAAGCGGCACCAATCATAAGGTTCGCTTTCCAGAACCCACCTATGGGGTGAAGATTGAATCCAATCCTGAATTTGCATCAAATATTCTGCGCTTCGTTTATAGTTCCCTGATCACGCCCGCTTCGGTGTTTGATTACAACATGAACACCAAACGTCGCGAATTGAAAAAGCAAGAACGAGTTCGTGGTGGCTACAACGGTGAGGATTATAAGACGGAACGAATTTTTGCCACGGCACCGGATGGGGCAAAAGTGCCCATTTCCTTGGTTTATAAAAAAGGCATCGAACGGGATGCGCAATCGCCTGCCCTGTTATACGCCTATGGATCCTATGGCTACAGCCGACCGGCCGAGTTCAGTTCTGCACGCTTAAGTTTATTGGATCGTGGATTTATTTACGCGCTTGCTCACATTCGCGGTGGTGCTGATATGGGTGAGCCCTGGCACGATGAGGGGAAGCTGTTAAAAAAGAAAAATACCTTCAACGATTTCATTGCATGTGGTGAGTATCTTATAAAACATAAATACACTTCTGCGTCAAAGTTAGCTATTCAAGGCGGCAGCGCCGGAGGTCTTCTGATGGGTGCCGTGGTGAATATGCGGCCCGATCTTTTTAACTCCGTGGTGGCCATGGTCCCCTTTGTGGACGTCATCAGCACCATGCTCGATGCTTCACTTCCATTAACCGTTGGTGAGTATGAAGAGTGGGGTGATCCAAACGTGAAAAAATTCTTCAAGTACATGAGGTCCTATTCGCCCTACGACAATGTGAGTGCCAAACCTTATCCAAACATGCTCATTACAGCAGGCTTAAACGACCCCCGAGTGCAGTATTGGGAACCAGCAAAGTGGGTAGCAAAGCTGCGCGCATTGAACACCAGCGACAACTTGCTACTACTCAAAACCAATATGGGCGGTGGGCATTTCGGCAAATCAGGGCGCTATGAAAAGTACAAGGAAGTCGCTTTCGAATACGCTTTCATGATGCGGACGGTGGGGTTGTCTCGCTAAGATTCAGTTCCAAATAAGTAGCCCCTGGGAGGGGATTGTCGTAGTAGGGCGCAA
>JANMWO010000094.1:0-29258 GCA_031394025.1 Acidobacteriota bacterium | reverse complement strand
GACGATCTCTCCCATCAAGCAGAGCAGGCTGTGGAGTTTCAGCTCCCGTTTCTGCAGGAGGTCGTGGGGAGCAAAAAACCATTCACCATCGTCCCGGTCTTGAGTGCCTTCTCGGCTGCGAGCCTGGGGGATCCGACCGTTCGCCAATCGGTCGACCAGTTCTTGACCGGGCTTCGAGAGGTCCTCACGCAATCGGGCAGGGCCTACTGCGTAATCGCAGCGGGAGAGCTGGCGCATCTGGGCATGCGCTACGGAGACAAGGCGCCTCCGACGGACTTCTCCTTTCATCGCTGCATGCAGTTCGACCTGGAAATGTTGAAGCCGGTTGAGGAGCGACAGCCGGAAGAGTTCGCCAACTACATCAGGAAAGAGCAGGACCAGCGCCGGATCTCCGGCTTCTCACCCATCTATTCCCTGCTGCGGTTGATCGACGCGGAGAGTGGGCAGGTCTTACGCTATGACCGTGGGATCACAGATCAGTACAATTCGACGGTGACTTATGCCAGCATGGCGTTCTTCTAGCTTCGGCTGCTGAAACAGACTCCCAGCTGCGTTCTCACCTCGAACAGGTCCTCAACGTACCCGAGAGGGTACGCCTGCGGCCTGTTCTTCGGCTGCGGCCTTGCTGGATAGTCTGTTTGAGCAACCTGCCGGGAGACTCCTGGAAAAATCCCCCAACTTCGTTCTCGGTTCGTCGCAATCCTCAACGTACCCCTCCGGGGAAGAGCTGCCCGACAGCTCGGGGCGGGCGGGTGAGAACTGTGACGCCTCCGGTTGTGACTCGCCTGCGGCCTCGTTGGATGACCTTTTTGAGCAGCCTGTTTGGTCGAAGCGCTACGGCCTAGCCGGACAGTCGTTTTGACCGCCCTGCCAGGAGGCTGACGCGAAACAAGTGCCGGGCTATCTTACGTGCGCCTTCCGAGTCTTGGTCGAGAGGGGTTTGGGTGTTCTGGTGAAGATCGGCATGAACAGCGCGGGGGAGACCCCAAACCGTGCGGCGAGGTGGGCGATTTGGCGGACGTTCAGGTCGCGCTTGCCCGACAGGATCTCCGACACCACGCCCTGGCTGCCGATCTCGGGTATGTCGGATTGCGCGAGTTCATGGTCCTCCATCAGGCTGCGCAGGATCTCAGGCCCAGAGGCGTCGGGCATGGCGACATGGCTATCCTCATATGCCTCAATAGAGAGGGCTATGGTCTCAGCCAAGTCGGCGAGGGGATGGGTTTCCTGTTGACCGATTTCGTCCAGAATGTCATCGAGGACGGCAACGGCTCGGTCGTATTCGGCCTTGGTATGCAAGACGCCCAAGGGAAACCGTTGCCGAATGCGGCGATAGTCGGCGTTCACGTCATGGATGTATTTGGCGAGCATGAATCAGGTCCTCCAGGTGCCTCGGTCGTACTCGGCGTGCGTGAGCACGTGCCGGATGTACACTTTCTGTCGGTTGTAATGAATGGCCACTATGAGCCGAAACTTGTTACCTCCGATATTAAAGACTGTGAACCGGTCCACCTGATCAGCGGAAGGGAACGTGACCCGCAGACCGGCGAAGGAGGCATAGTCGGTCTTCCGAACAATGGCGAACCAGTAGTTCAGCGGAACCCGTGCATCCGGATGTGTCCGAGCGAACTCCATCAACCGCCTTCGCGTAACGAAGTGCACCTGGCGGTGATATCTCAACCTGAGATTTCTGTCAAGCGCGCGTGGGAGTGGATTCTCACATTGAAGAGTTGAGGGTCTACCATGGGAATTTGTAGGTGACAGGGCCGCGTGTTTCGGGTATACGGACTCCTGACGGAGGTGTGGCTCGTGGGGTCCGTGGCCTGTGTCGTCAGGCGCACTCTGCCTGAAATGCCGCCTCCGTCACCTGCATCATCCGAGGGGTCGACCGGGATGGTACCATCTTCTGACCAGAAGACGTGGCTCTGGCTGTAGACGAGACCGAGGGATGATGCCTCAACTATCTTCTACAGAATGGAGGTCACGTGGCCACAACACCAACCGTCGAACTGCGAGTCAGTGTGGATGTGGGGGCACGGCAACACCATGTTGCCATCGGGCTCTCGAGTGGCGCGGTGCTGGAGGAGTTTGCCATCGCGCACCAGCCAGAAGGGTTTGCGCACTTCTTCGCCCGCGTTGAGACACACCAACAGCACTACCCTGGGCCGGTTGCCGTCGCGATGGAGGGCTACAATGGGTATGCCCGGCCGTTGGATCGGCTGGTCCAGGCGCGCGGGTATCGGCTCTACAATATCAATAACCTCAAGTTGGCACGGTTCAAAGAGATCTTTCCAGGGGCAGCCAAGACCGATCGGCTGGATGCGCGCAAGGGGCTCGAGCTGTTTCAACTGCGGGAGCATCTCCCGTTGGCCAAAGCCGTGTTGCAGGAAGTCGGCGTGGTACCGGCAGCCAATGCGCGCTTGAAGCGGCTGACGCGGCGACGACGGCGGCTGGTGAACGAGCGGGTCCGTGTGTTGAATACGCTCCAAGCCGATCTCCAGGCAGTCTGCCCGGGGTTGATCGACATCACGCGTGAGGTCGGGAACCAGTGGTTCCTGCACTTGTTGGTGAGTGCGGACACGCTCCTACAACTGACGCGGCTCCGCAAAGCGACGATTCTGAAAATCCCCTGCGTCGGCCGCACATATGCGCGCGTTATTCAGGACTGGCAGCCGCGTGCGCAGTGGAGCCCGGAGGTGGAGTGGGTAGGAGCCATGATCCAGGAGGATGCTCAGCGGGTTCTGGCCCTCGACGCGCAGATCACGGCCTTGGAGACGGCGATGCACCACGTCGCGCAGGAGTCCACGATCGCCACGACGGTAGCCTCCATCCCGGGGTTTGGCCCGATCTGCACCGCGGAACTCGCGGGAGAGATCGGGACGGTAACGCGCTTCCAGCAGGAAAGCAGTCTGGCGTTGTACCTCGGCATGGCCACCTTGGACAACAGTTCCGGCACACGCCACGGCTCCAAGCCGCCGAAGCAGGTCAACGTCCGTGCCAAGGCCGCCATGATGACGGCCGTCGATCGGCATCGCAAATCCGTGCCGGAGTCCCAACAGTACTACGAGAAGAAACGCCGGGTGGGAAAATCCCATAACCAGGCGATTCGGGCGCTGGGCCGGCACATGTGCCGGATCATCTATACGATGCTCAAAGACGAGCGGCCCTATGAGATTCGTGCTGCGGAGGGGGATACCATGGGTCAGGCGGCATTGAGATCGTTGCGTGTAGGGCAACTGCGGCGAGCGAAAACACTCGCACCCGCCTAAAAATATACGTTGTAATTTCCAGCGGGATGTTCAGGCATGAGGATTGACTCTGCGGCTGATCAAAGCAGAGTCGGGGCAGGTGTTGTGCTACGACCGCGGGATTACCGACCAGTATAATTCGACCGTAACCTACGCGTCGATGGCCTTTTTAAACGGCTGTTGAAACAGGCCCCCAACGTCGTTCTCGGTTCGTCACAATCCTCAACGTATCCCTCCGGTGAAGAGCTGCTCGGCAGCTCGGGGCGGGCGGGTGAAAACTGGTACGCCTCCGGTTTCGACTCGCCTGCGGCCTCGTTGGATGACATTTTTGAACATCCTACTGGGTCGGATCGCTGCGGCCATGGACCGTAACGCGTGAAGCGAAAGATCTGGGAAAAAGGTGCGGCTCGACGTTCGGGGTTCGAAGTTCCGAAAACCTCGAACTTCGGACTTCGAACCCCCGCCCGTCCCGCCTGTCGCCCGGCTCGCATCTCTTGCGGTCAGGGATCTCGGTAATACGTGCATTTCTTTTCGAGAAAATAATTATCCCTATCTAATAGAAAAAGGCCATTGACTGTTCTGGGTCACTCAGGCACCCTGACCCCCTCGCAACGAACCATCAGTTGAGGCAACGGTGGCTGAAGACAAGGGACCGAAGGGGAGCGGAACAAATTTTGCCCCAGCCTCTGCCCCAGCCACAAACCAAATCTCTGCTCCAACGATTGCTCTTCCCAAAGGCGGCGGCGCCATCCGTGGCATGGGCGAAAAGTTTGCCGCCAATCCCGTCACGGGCACCGGCTCCATGTCAGTGCCCATCGCCACGAGCCCCGGTCGTTCAGGCTTCGGCCCACAACTTTCACTGTCGTATGACTCCGGCGCGGGCAATGGGCCATTCGGGTTGGGTTGGAGCCTCTCCCTTCCTTCGATTACTCGCAAGACTGATAAAGGTCTCCCCCAATATTTAGACAGTGCTGATTCCGATGTCTTCATCCTGTCAGGAGCCGAAGATCTTGTGCCCACCCTCGTTCTACAGGGAACGCAGTGGGTGAGAGAGGTTCTGCCGCCAAGAACGGTTGGACCTAAAACGTATGACATCCAGCGGTACCGTCCTCGGATCGAGGGACTCTTTGCGCGCATCGAACGGTGGACGAATCACAATAAGCCCGGTGATACGTTTTGGCGCTCCCTCTCCAAAGACAATATCACCACGCTTTACGGCAGCACGGACGAAAGCCGCATTGTTGATCCTTCAGATGAGACGCGCATTTTCAGTTGGCTGATCTGCGAAAGCTTTGATGACAAGGGCAACGCGATCGTCTACGAATACGTAGACGAGAACGACCACAACGTCGATCACGGCCAAGCCAACGAACGCAATCGCGAGCGCACGGCCAATCGCTATCTGAAGCGCATCAAGTACGGGAATCGCGTCTCGCGTCTGATCCAGCCGGATCTGACCCAACTGTCCTGGCTGTTCGAAGTGGTATTCGATTATGGGGATCACGACCTGGCCGTACCCTTACGGGACGAACCAGGCAAGCTATGGCCCGTTCGCGGGGACCCCTTCTCCTCCTACCGTGCCGGTTTTGAAGTGCGGACCTATCGCCTCTGTCGGCGCATCTTGATGTTCCATCATTTCAGCGAACTCGGCGTAACGCCATGCTTGGTGCGCTCAACGGATTTCAATCATGAGCAAGGCCCGGTTGCCTCGTTCATCACATCCGTGACCCAGTCCGGGTACAAACGCAACAATGATGGAACGTATCGGAAGAAATCCCTCCCGCCGGTCGAGTTTACGTACAGTCAGGCCGTCATTCAGGAAGCGGTCCATGAAGTAGATCCCGCCAGCCTGGAGAATTTGCCCCAGGGGCTGGATAACAGCCGCTACCAATGGGCGGACTTGGATGGTGAAGGACTCTCAGGGATCTTGACAGAGCAGGGCGGCGCCTGGTTCTACAAGCGTAATCAGAGCGCAGTGCCGGTGAAAGATACGGCAGGCAAAGAAATCACCCTCGCCAGCTTCGCCCCGCTGGAACTCGTGGCCACCATGCCCTCGTCGGCCAATCTAAGCGGCGGCCAGCAGCTCATGGATTTGGCGGGTGATGGCCAACTGGATGTCGTCGACTTCGAGGGCCCTGCACCGGGTTTTTTCGAGCGCACGCCGGATGCGGAGTGGGAGACACACCAGCCGTTTACCTCCCTTCCGAACATTGCCTGGCGCGACCCCAATCTCAAATTCATCGACCTCACTGGCGATGGTCACGCCGACATCCTCATCACCGAAGACGAAGCCTTCAGCTGGTACCCGTCGCTGGCCGATGCGGGGTTGGGCCCGGCCGAGAATGTGCGTCAGTCCATCGATGAAGAGCTGGGGCCACGGCTCGTCTTTGCCGATGGAACCCAATCCATCTACCTGGCCGATATGTCGGGGGATGGCTTGACCGACCTCGTCCGCATTCGCAATGGCGAAGTCTGCTACTGGCCCAATCTGGGATACGGCCGTTTCGGCGCTAAGGTCACCATGGATCGGGCCCCGTGGTTCGATGCGCCCGATATGTTCGATCAGCGCCGCATCCGCCTCGCGGATATCGATGGCTCCGGTTTGGTCGATATCCTGTACCTCACCGGCCATGGCGTGCAGCTCTACTTCAACCAGTCCGGCAATGCCTGGAGCGAGCGGCGCATCCTCAGCACCTTCCCGCGCATCGACAACCTGTCGGCCGTGTCCACGGTCGATTTGCTCGGCAACGGCACCGCTTGCCTCGTCTGGTCGTCCCCCTTGCCAGGCGACGCGCGCAGCACCATCCGCTACATCGACCTCATGGGCGGGCAGAAACCGCATCTCCTCATCAAGACCGTCAACAACCTCGGCGGCGAAACTGAAGTCACGTACGCCCCCTCCACCAAATTTTATTTGCAAGATAAGCAGGCCTGCACACCCTGGATCACCAAGTTGCCCTTCCCAGTCCATTGCGTCGAAAAAGTCACGGCTCGTGACAAATGGCGCCAAACCGAGTTTGCCAGCACCTATAGCTACCATCACGGTTACTTCGATGGGATCGAACGCGAGTTTCGCGGCTTCGGTCGCGTCGAACAGAGGGATGTGGAAACTTACGGCAAGTTCATGCAAGGCAACATTGCCAGCCCCTACATCACCGATCAGCACGACCTCTATCAGCCCCCAATCAAAACCATCACCTGGTACCACACAGGAGCAGCCTTCGAGCGGAATCGCATCCTCTCGGCGCTTAAGCACGAGTATGTCATCGTTCCTGGATTCACCGAACACCAGCTCCCAGAGCCGACCCTAACCCCGGCTGATCTGTCCGCCGAGGAATGGCGCGAAGCCCTCCGCGCCTGTAAGGGCATGGTGCTCCGCCAGGAAGTGGTCGAGCTGGATGTGGACGCGCTCGACCAAGGCACAGAGCTGCCTGTGCGCCTCTATAGCACCGCCCATCACAACTGCAACATCACGCGTCTGCAGCCGCAGGGCATCAACCGCCATGCAGTCTTTCTCGTGACGGAGAGCGAAGCGATTACCTATAACTATGAGTTGGATCTCCGTCAGACGGCACCGAGCCCCGAGCCACGCATCGCGCATACACTCAATTTGCGCTTCGATAATTATGGCCGCGCGATGCAAACCGTAGCCGTGGTCTATCCACGTCTAGTTCCCTACGCAGACCCCACCACTCCACTTACGGCGGAGCAACGGGCACTGATTCAGAAAGTGCAAAGCGAACGCCACCTCGCCTATACCGAAACCCACTTCACCACCGAGCTGCCTGCGGACCCCTATCAGCACCGGCTGCCGGCGCCGTGCGAAGTCCTCACCTATGAGTTGACCGGCGCCAATAGCACGAATGGCTATGTCCCGAGCGCCGGCTTCTATTTCTCACTCGATGATCTGAAGGCCTTCGCACTCAGCGATAGCCTGCTAGATCAGGGAGGGAAAACCGTCGTCCCGCTCGCATACCATGCGCAACCAACCGGTGACAGAGAAAGAGCCCACAAACGCAGCGTCGAATGGGTGCGGATACTCTATTTCAAAGACGACCTGTCCGGCCCCCTGGATTTCGGCCAACCCAGCCGCCTGGGGCTCACCTACGAGACATACAAACTCGCGCTGACCAGCGATCTACTAAGCGCGGTCTTCGGCACAAAACTAACTCCCGATGTCCTCACAAGTCTGAATACAGTGACCATTTCCGGGTACATACCCGGCACTGCGCTTTCCCTGTCGCTGACCAACCAATGGTGGATTCGCTCAGGTATCGCAGGCTTTGCTAACGATGCTGCACAGCATTTCTATCTGCCCGAGGAATACACCGATCCCTTCGGCAACAAGACCACACTGACCTATGACGGCAAGTACGATCTTTTCATCCAGTCCAGCACCGACGCCTTGGACAACACAAGTGGAGTGGCGACGGACCCAGCCACCGGCAAGCCGCACTTCGACTACCGCGTGCTCGCGCCCATCGAAATGGTCGATGCCAACGGCAACCACACCGAAGTGGTTTTCGACATCCTCGGCATGGTGGTGGCCTCGGCGGTGAAAGGCAAAGAAAGCGAGGCTGACGATCTCATCGGTTTCAATGATGAATTAACCAATCCAGCGGTCGTCGATGTGCAGACGTTCTTTACCGACAGCGTCATGAATGTGCAGCAGGCCAGAGACTGGCTCGGCCATGCGACGGCGCGCTTTGTCTACCACTTCGGCGAACAACGCGATGCGCAAGGGACCTTCATCAAGTGGGCAGATCGTCCGTCCGGTGCCTGCGGCATTGTGCGCGAGATTCATGTTCATGCACCAGGCGGTGCCGCCAGCCCCTTGCAAGTCGCCCTCGAATGTTCCGATGGCAGCGGCAGCGTGCTGATGAAAAAGGTGCAAGCCGAACCTGCACCCGGCCAAACCGCGCTGCGATGGATAGTGAATGGTCTCACGGTGTTGAACAACAAGGGCAAGCCAGTCAAGCAGTATGAGCCGGCATTCAGTTCCAGCTTCGGCTGTGAATTGCCGCAAGCCAATGGCGTGACACCGATCATCTATTATGATGCCGCCGGGCGCGCGGTGCGCACCGAAATGCCGGATGGCACCTACAGTCGCGTCGAGTTTTCCCCTTGGCAGGTGAAAACTTTTGACGCCAACGATACTGTAAAGAATTCGCGCTGGTATTTCGAAAGACTCACAGCAACCGAGCGGGGCGTGTCATTGCATGGCGCGAGCGATACGCCGCAACAACAGGCGGAAGCGTTAGCAGCGGAGGCGCTCGCCCAAGCTGCCAGTGCAGAAGACAAACGAGCCGCACGCCTTGCCGCACGACACGCGGACACGCCCGTGCTGACTCTGCTCGATGGCCTGGCGAGGGAGGTGATCTCGATAGCGCACAACCGCGTACCGTCGCAGGCGCCCGGACTGGCCAACACCGCGTTGCCTGATCGCCCGTGGCTGGATGAACGCTACCTGACCTTCACCAAGCTCGACGCCGAAGGCAAACCGCTGTGGGTACGCGATGCGCGCGGCAACCTGGTGATGCAATACGTCACACCACCCAAGCCCACGCCCCTAGCCGATACGCCAGCCAACCCCGGTGACCCTACGGACTCCACCAGGGAATACCTCCCCGGTGGCAGTGTGCCGTGCTATGACATCGCCGGTAATTTGTTATTCCAGCACAGCATGGACGCGGGTGACCGCTGGATGCTGATGGATGCGGCGGGCAAACCGATGCTGGCCTGGGACTTCAATGATTTTCAGAACAACGCGGGCATTGCGTCACCGCAGACCCGCCTCTTTCAGTCCGATTACGACGCATTGCATCGCCCCATCGCTCAGTGGCTGAACATCAACAACAACGCTCCAGCACTGATTGAGGCCTTCGAACACTGCGATACCCGCCATCCCAATGGCGCCGTCAATCTGGACGATGCGAAGCAGCGCAATCTCATCGGCCAGGCCGTCAAGCACTGGGACCCGAGCGGTTTGGCAACCGTACAGCGCATCGATCTCTGCGGCCAGCCTGCGCATGCCACGCGCACGCTGGTGAAGATGGCGTCCGCTCCTGCTCTGGAGCCGGAACTGCTGGACTGGCAGCCTAGCCGCACCGCGCCACTGGAAAACGAAACCTTTATCCTGCGTAGCGAGTTCGATGCGCTTGGTCGCATGACCACGCTCTACAACTGGCATCGCGACATCACCTTCGCCGCCAACGGTCTACAGCAAGCCACGCCCGGCGCAAGCAACCGTGTTGCCGTATACGTGCCTGAATACAACCAGCGCGGCGCGCTCAAGGCGGAATGGCTGCATGTTCGAGCGAGCAAAAACACGGATGCCGACGGGCACGTCAGCTTCACCAGTGACGCCACGCGCAGCCGCCAGGCGATCAAGGCCATCACCTACAACGCCAAGGGACAAAAGCTGACGCTTGTACTCGGCAACGGCACGACCACAAGCTACGCGTATGACGACAAGACCTTTCGCCTGGCGACCCTCACCACCGTGCGTGCCATTTCTCCAAGGGGCATACAAGAACTGCATTACACCTATGACCCCAGCGGCAACATCACGCATATCAACGATGCCGCGCAGGAGACGGTATTCACCAACAACTCGATCATCCGCCCGGCGCACCACTATGTTTACGATGCGCTCTACCGCTTGATTGAGGCCACCGGGCGAGAGAACCCCAATGCGCCCTCACCACCTGAAAACAGTGAAGGACCTTGGCCGCAGGGACTGTTTCCCAGCGGCGACCAGCCGCGCAATTACTCGCAGCGCTATGCCTGCGACGAGGTCGGCAATTTCGTCTCGATGCAGCACTTGCTTAGCACCGGCAGCGGCTGGACGCGGCACTACACCACACAGGTGGATAGCAACCGCCTGGATCAGACCTGGTATGGCAGCAACACAGTCGACGCTGTGACATATCGCCACGACCCCCACGGCAACATGCTTAACTTAAATCGGACGCCAGAGGGCTGGGGGCTGGATATCCGCTGGGATTGGCACGACATGATTCGCGGCTTCGATTGCGTTGGCGGCGGCATTGCACGTTATCACTACGGAATTGACAAACAGCGCACCCGCAAACATATCGCACGTATTGGCGGCGTAGTCGAAGACCGTATCTACCTCGGTGGTTACGAGTTTTACCGCCGTCGCAACGCGCAAGGCGCTGTGCTGGAAGAAATCGAATCGCATCATCTCTTCGAAGGTGAGCAACGCGTGCTGCTGGTAGACGATGTCATGACTGTTAGCGATCCCCTGCATCCACGTCCGGATGGTCTGTCTGTCAAAGCACAAACGCTGTTTCGCTATCAGTACAGCAATCATCTCGGCTCCGCGTGTCTCGAGCTCGATGATCAATCCGAGATCATTTCATACGAGGAATATCACCCCTATGGAACGAGTGCGTATCGAACCATGAAGAGTGGTATCGAAGCGCCGCCGAAACGGTATCGGTATACGGGGATGGAGCGGGATGAGGAAAGTGGTTTGAATTATCATCGTGCAAGGAATTGCGCGCTGTGGTTGGGAAGGTGGATAAGTCCTGATCCGGCGGGCCTTGTTGACGGTGTAAACGTCTACAGGTATGCGCAAATGAATCCTATACGTACATCCGATCCAACTGGCCGCGCAGCCGCAAATACTCAATCTAGAGTGGCAGCCCAAGAAGGTGGCGGCTACCTTGATATCAATCCGAATGACCCGGCGGCGTACTCCTCTTTCCCCGATTTCGTCTCCGGCTCGGTGGGACCTTGGACAAATGAGGGTCTCGCGAATGCATGGAACGAAGCCCATGGCAACAGTGGGGATTCCCCCTCCGCTGTTCGCCAAGACGACGTCGCCGGGCCGGGCTTTTCAGCGGGACCCGCAGGTCCGTTCCCCTATTGGTCGAACGTATCGATCGGACTGTTGAACATATTCGTTGGCGGCGCTGTCAACTTGCTTTCCACTGTCGGCAATGCGTCCGTCTCGGGAGTTTCCTATCCGTTTGCGGCGCTCGAGGACGCCGTCGGTCCAACCAATTATCATTCGACCGCGTTTGCGTTGGATATGGTGACTTTAGGCGCCGCGAGCGAACTGCCTCGTTTGTCACAACTTCGATTCTTAAAGCGCGTAACGACTGCAGAAGAGATCGTGGGTGAATCCGCATCTCGAGTACCGGCGGCCGCTCTGTCCAAAAAAGTCTATTCGCCGCCTGCTATCGAGTGGACTCGGTCTATTCCAGAGAATCCATTCGAAGGAGTTCCGCTTGCGGATGGCGAAAAGTTGTACGGTCCCTTCTACCGGGCTGAAGAAGTCCCCGAAGCAATAATAACGGGCGAACTAGGAGGAAGGGGACAAAAGAACCTCGGCGACTGGGGTGCCCCAAGCGCCAATGCGTATACAGCTGCCTCAGGTAAGCTACAAAATGCAGATAAGCCCATGCGATTCTTTACCACTATTAAGCCCGGCGGAGGAATTCAGCCAGCATGGTATCCAGCCAATCCGGCTCCGTTTATTTTTGAAAGCCGCCCTGGAGTCAGGCTCGGCGAGATCGAAGGCCAAGCTGCTGCTTTCGTGCAGATATATTTCCCGAAAGTAGTACAAGGGCCTATTCTGCCGCCACCGTTGCAGTGGGTGAAGCCATAAACGATCTAAAAACAGAAATATTATCAAAGTATCAAAAGGGGCAGGGTCTGCGTATCAAAGGGGCCAGGCTCGAATATTTTTGTGTTGCGAGGAATACCAACGTTGTGTCCGAAATTTTCAGACACAACTGATGCACTGAAATAATGGGCGAATGCCCGAGGGAGTTAGATATGGAACCGATCATTGCCCCCATCAAAACCGGTGACACCGACGCTATCGTTGCCAATCTACAGGACGCACTTCTCGCCTTGCTCGAACAGAAGAAGATCCTCCAGCCGCCCGGCACGACTGGGCTCCCCACACCGGACGAACTGCAGAAATTGACCGAAGGCCTTCAACACGAGCGCGTGCAATCGATGTTTGGCAAAACCACCTGGCAACTCGTCGTGTACTTCCAGCTCCAGCAAGGTCTTGGCGACAATCTGCGGGGGGTAGTTGAAGAGAAGACCGCCGCCAAGCTCAACGAGCTGCTGAAGTCCATCGGCGCATTCGACAGTCCCGATCTAACCAGTTTCGTCGTCCGCGGCCAGGTTCGGCTCGCAGACGGAACCCCACTAGCGGGCGCTCTCGTGCGTGCGCACGACAAAGACTTACGCCACAAAGAGCCACTGGGTAAGCCCGAGCCAGTTACTGCCGATACGGAAGGGCGGTTCGAGCTCACTTACACCGCCGAGCAGTTCTCACGCGTAGAGAAAGGCAACGCCGACCTGCTGGTAGAAGCGCGTCGGAACAAAGAGACGGACTGGATTGCTGCGCCCATTCGTTTCAATGCGCAGCCCGTCGAGATCGTGGATATCACTTTGGACGGTGTGTACCGCGGCCCTTCTGAGTTCCGCCGACTGGTAGATGAAATTACGCCTCTGCTCGATGGTCTCACGATGGCGCAATTGACCGAAAACTCCGATTTTCAAGACATCACATTCCTGAGTAACGAGACCGGCGTCGACAGGCAACTTGTTGCGTGGCTCGCAGTGAGTGCTTTGCGTGCGGAGGAGGAAGATCTTCTGCAGCATGAGGAGTACTACGGATTATTTCGCCAGAATCTACCGACGAATCTGGACGCGTTGCTTGAGCAGCAGACCGATGCATTGCGCGGAGCGTTGGAAATTTCCGCCCGTAACAACCTCATCCGTCCTATGCTCGAACAAGATCTCAAAGAATTTGTTGCGCGTGTATTGCAGCTAAAGGCGGGCCGCGCACTCTATCCAAGCGGACCAAACGAACCGGCATCGCTGGGCGATTTGCTGACTGTTGCGGTCGATGTTGGGAAACACGAACTCATCGCCAAAATTTTCTTGGAGCGTGGTGGAGCGACCGAAACGTTCTGGAAAGCACTTAAGGATGATAGCAGCGTACAACCAGCCGATGTAGCCGCGGTACAGCAGACGCTGGCGCTCGGCACCTTCACGAATAACCACTTGCCGTTGGTCCGAGAGTTGTATCGGGTGGGGAAAGACAATACGGTGTTTGCAGAACTTCGAGGTTTCGCTCAATGGGATGAAACACAATGGCAGGCAGTTTTGCAGCGCCCACAGGAAGTAGATAACAGCAAGCCCATTGGCTTCCCGCCAGGTGAGGAAAGCATTGAGTCCTACGCGCGCACGCTGAATCAGTCTATCGAGAACGCATTCCCTATGGCGGTGATTTCGAATCGGCTCGAGCGTGACAATTCAAATGAGAGCCCGTTCAAAGAAGCAAAATCCGATCTTTTGGTTTTCTTCTCCAATAACCCGGAGTTTTCGTTTACCGATACACCGTCCGATTTATATTTGAGCGACAACGCGAGCGAGAAACTGCGCGAGATCGAAAAGCCAGATATTCTAAGAGCGCAACTCAAAAGCATGCAGCGGGTGTTCAACGTTACGCCGCACTTTCCGGAAATGCGTGCGCTGCTTGCGGATGACATGCATTCGGCAGCCTCAATGGTGAACGTTGGTGAGCGCTGGTTTACCGAAAAATATGCCGAGCCGTTAGGCGGTGCTAGCCATGCGCGCGAGGTCTACAACAAGGCGGAACATGTTCACGCAACGGCGCTGAACGTCTACATGAAACACGCCGCAGCATTCAATTCGCCCACGCCGTATGTGATTTCCGGCGCAGTGGCCGGAAGGCCGGCCGCCAGCTCCTTCATGGTTGCTAGATCTGCATTGCCCGTAGCGGCCGATTTGTCTACTTTATTCGGTTCGCTCGGTCTGTGCGATTGCCGGCATTGCCAGTCGCTTTACAGCCCGGCGGCTTACCTTGTCGATATTCTGAAATTTCTTAATGATGGTCCAACGAAGGATGGCGTTAGCCCGCTACAGGTGTTGCAGAGTCGTTGTTTTGATATCGCGCTTATCGAACTAACTTGTGAAAACACCAACACGCAACTGCCTTATGTAGATCTGGTCAACGAAATTCTTGAGTTCCAGGTTGCGCCTCGAATCTTCGAGATACTCGAAGCGTATAGCAGCAACCTACCGGGTGAACTCGATGCCGACAGAATTTCGTCGAGCGTCCGGGCAGCTTTTGTGAAGGAGGGATATGCGCTTTCCGATCAGGCATCTGTCAGGGTCGATACTGACGCCGCCAATCCTGCGTCAAATGGATGGATAATTCTTGATAGTGGATGGGCATTTATCCTTAGACCCCGAGGATCGGATGAAGGATTTAGGATGCTAGTGATCGCTTGTCCGCAAACGAGTTGGACATCGGACGAACTGCGCGCAAATCCAGAACACATACACGCTCAAGCCTATGCCGTCCTGCAGAACGCGGTGTATCCGTGGAATTTGCCATTAAATCTGCCGCTCGAAGAAGTACGCGCTTATCTCGGAAATTTGGGCATGCAGCGTCATGAAGTGATGGAGACGTTGTTTTTAGGCGCGGTCTCCGACGCGGTGTCTGACAAGGACATCGCGCTCGAATATCTCGGCTTGGCTAAAGAAGAAGCGGACATCATTACCGGCGTTACCACCGGCGGCCCGGTCGGTACCCCGTCCCCGGCGGGCGCTTGGAATTTTTGGGGACTAAGCGACGCGGGAAACGACATTGTTGATCGATCCGATGGAGCTGCGCCGCATGCCCAAGGAGAGTGGGCTGTGGTATTGCAACGCGTATCGATTTTCCTGCAGCAATCCGGCCTCAGTTATAAAGAGCTGCTCGAACTGTTAGGCGCGTATTTCATCAATCCCACTGCGTCCCTCAGCAGTCCTGGCGGCAGACTCCTTGGTATCGTGTCTACTGATGCGGCGGATCCGACGACCTGCAATCTAAGCAAACTTGAAATACAAGTCGTCGACAACGCCATAGGTACCGACGGCTGTGCCAACGAGGGGATTGCTTGTTACGTGTTCGACTCGCCGACATCCGGCACCACGTCGCTGTATCGGCTATTCAACCCGACTAGCGGCGATCACTTTTACACGACGTCTGCGCCAGAACGCGACAATGCCATTGTCACCGGCGGCTATGCCAGCGATGGGATTGCTTGCTACGTGTTCGAGCCACAAACAGCCGGCACTACGCCACTGTTTCGGTTATTCAACCCGACCAACGGCAATCATTTCTACACGACGTCTGTGCCCGAACGTGACAACGCCATTACCGCCAACGGCTATACCAGTGAGGGGATTGCCTGTTACGTGTTCGAGCCACAAACAGCCGGCACTGCGCCGCTGTATCGGCTGTTGAACCCGATCAACGGCGATCATTTCTACACGACGTCTGTGCCCGAACGCGACAACGCCACGCTGGGCAAGAAGGAAAAACTTAAAACAGTGTGGAACAAGATTCATCGCTTCGTACGTCTTTGGCGAAAGCTCGGTTGGACGATGCGCGATCTGGATAAAGCGATTACCGCGCAGCCGAAATACGGTAACGGCGAGATTGATATCAATGCCTTCTTAATAAAACTTTCTCATATTCAGCGGTTATACGTCGAGACCAGCCTGCCTGTGGTCAATCTGCTTGCGTGGTGGGCGGATATCGATACGGGCACTTACGTTGATCATTTGGCGGATGGGGAGCCCACGGTTGCGTCGCTGTATGCGCAACTCTTCAGCAACAAGACCGTATCGGGCCAAGTGCTCGACGACAATCCTGCCGCCTTCAGTGGAGCACTTTCGGAAAAGGCAGCAGCCATAGCGGCCGCGCTGCAGATAAGTGTTGAAGATTTCACTCTGTTACAGGCTGCGATTCCGAACGACGGCGTGTTAAAGCTTGCCAACCTTTCTCTTCTTTACCGTCATGCCACTTTCGCCAAGGCACTCAAATTGCCGATCCGCAGCTACTTGACCACGCTTGAACTGGTCAACAGTACTCCGTTCGCTATCACTGCGAACACGATTCAATTCATCAAACACATCGATAAGATTCGCGCATCGGGATTCACGATCGACGACCTTGATTACCTGCTGCGCAACAAGTTTTCATCTATGTCCAATATTGCTGCTGCTGACGATGTGATCGAAACCGTGCTGGATGCAATGCGCGATGATTTGCGAAAGGTGTCGGTGGAAAACACGTGGGTCGAAGCCGGGGTTGACGACAACGCGACCACCAGCGATCCCAATGGGGAACTGACCAGAAAGAAACTGGCATTGTTGAACTGGGATACTGCCTTAATTGAGAAGGCCATTGCGGTGCTCAATGACACATGTACTTACGAAACGATGCTGACCACTTTGGCGTCCAGCATCGTTTTCCAAGAGTCGTTGAAAAGTAGAATTTCGTACGATAGTACGGAAAAGAAGTTACGATTCACGGGTACGATGACTGCGGCCGAACGGGCGCTATTGGTGGCGTCGCCGAATACGGACGCGTCCTTTGTTACAGCGATCGGTGCGCTATTTAAAGGACCAAAAGTCTTCGTTGAACGCTATATGGCGAGATTCTCGGCGCCAGTATTTTCGGTAAAAGTAACCAACGCAAATCTCAAGCTCCTGCTAGCGAACTTCAGGTTTCCCGACGCACTGAAGAGCAAGATTTATTACGACACCGTGGCGGAGACGTCGCGTTTTGTTGGCGTCATGACCGAGGCCGAGCGCAGTGTCTTGTCGAAACTGTCGTCAGATAACGATTATTTGACGACAGTCCAGGCGCTTTTTGATGCACCTGACGACAGCACCAACGCACCGCTCGACGTCGACATTTTTCTAACAAGCGCCGGCGCCGCTAACGACGCTTCAATATTGTTCGATAACCCAAACGACAAGCCACAAGTAAGATTTCTGTTGGTGCTGAAGAAGTTGCTGCCTTATTTGCAGACGACGCTAAGTGAGATTGTGGTTAAGCAGCGACTTGGCGAATACCTCAAGCTTGATGCGACGTCGATCGACGGGTTACTGAAAAAGTGGCTTAAGCCCCAGGCTATTGACCCGACCCATCCCGACCGAATGGCGATGGCCGACTTTCTGAATCCGGTGTTTGCCGAAAGTAGCCCGAATGTTCAATCGA
This sequence comes from Acidobacteriota bacterium, assembly GCA_031394025.1. Lineage (GTDB taxonomy): Bacteria > Acidobacteriota > Terriglobia > Bryobacterales > Bryobacteraceae > JANXSF01. The sequence goes on along the minus strand of JANMWO010000094.1, from coordinate 11,936 downwards.
GCAAGGACACCTTCCCTCTGCAATTCGACTCGTTCCTGCTGCTGAACAAAATCGCGATCTTGATTCTGAAATTCAAAATTACACCTCTGCAACTGCAATGGTTGTTCGAACCCAAGCTAAACGCGGGCTGGCTAGATATTAACGCGCTGCGACTCGGGTCTACCGCAACGACAAACTCGCTATATCAAGGGTGGGAGCGATTGGTGGATCTGTTTCAACTGCGCGACGCATTGCCGCGTGGTGAGGCCTTGTTAAAGGATATCTTTACGACCGCAACTGCGCCTGGTGCTCAATCAGATCCTGCCCAATTGGATAAGGTGCTTGAGCTACTCAGCAAAGGCACACAGTGGGAGTTGAGCAGCCTGAGGTCCTTACTTGGCTCAAATGGGTTCAACTTTGCAATAAGCAAATTCGCGGGCGAAGCGGCGATTCTGCGTCTTGCCGTGGCGTTTGCGATGCTGAAACGCCTTGGCGCGTCGGCCGATCAATGTCTGTCGTGGGCGAAGCTTCCCCCAACTAGCGATGATGCGCGCGACCTCAAGAGCCTGGTCAGAGCCAAGTACGATGATGCGCAGTGGTTGGAATTGGCAAAAGCGCTGCGCGACCCGCTGCGGGAGAGGCAACGCTCTGCCTTGGTCGCCTATCTGGTGCAAGACCTTAGCCTGCGAGATGCGGACGATCTGCATGACCGCTTCTTGATCGATGTCGAAATGAGCCCGTGCATGATGACGACCAGGATCAAGCAGGCGATCAGTTCAGTTCAACTCTTTATCCAGCGTTGTTTGATGAATCTGGAACCGCACGTTTCCCTGACTCCCAAAGAGGCGAAAGAGTATGCACAATGGCGCAAATGGTCCGGGGTATGGGAAGCCAATCGCAAGGTGCTGTTCTACCCGGAGAACTGGATCGAGCCGGAGTTGCGCGACGATAAATCGCCGTTCTACAAAGACCTTGAAAACGAGTTGCTGCAAAGCGACGTGACGATGGACACGGCGGAAGACGCCTTCCTGCATTACCTCGAGAAGCTTGACCAGGTTGCAAGGCTGGAAATTGTCGGCATGTATCATCAACAGGAGCCCGGGGATATTGCTCTACAACGGGAAGCAGTAGACATCCTGCACGTATTTGGCCGCACCTACGCGATTCCTCACCACTACTTTTATCGCCGCTTGGAAGACAAGATATGGTCAGCCTGGGAGAAAGTAGACCTCGACATCGAAGGCGATCATTTGATCCCAGTGGAGTGGAACCGGCGCTTGCATCTTTTTTGGCCTATCTTTACTGAGAAGGCAGACCAGCCCACCAAAGCTCAGAGGGTAAGTAACGACGATCCCACAAAATACTGGGAAATTAAATTTGCGTGGAGCGAATACAAGAATAAAAGATGGTCGCCGAAAAGACTATCGACCCAGTTTCTCAGTCTTCCTAAACATGCAGCATCCGAGATTAATCAAGAGCCAGGAGACTATACGTTCAAGACTCGTGTACAAGCAGGACCGTTTGGGGAAGTACTCGCCTTTGAGTGTTACGGTACATTCGTGGATCGAACAACGAAACCGCTCGTTCAACCACCAGATGGAACACCCAAGGCTTTTCTGGCGTCTGCAAGTGCTAACCAGCTCATAGAGTTTGACTTCACTCTAGGAAGCGAAGGAAGTTCTGAAGACTCGCAATTCGCGGTGCATGGAATTGGATCTCAATTTGACGTTCTGATTCCAGGTTCAATTCAGGCTACCTCAAATACAAATCAGGGTTCAAAAACCGTTCCCGTTCCTCGTCGTACCGTCAAGATGGATTACTACCTGGAGTCGGCCAACTTTTTTGTGAAGAAAATCACTCCGAACGAGGAGTGGGGCCTCGTCAATAATACTTTTCAGCTCATAAAGATCAGATATCGAGTCGAACTTATTAAGTTGTCCCCAGCTGTATCGCATAGTCCTCTCGCGCAGATGCCGGTGTACTTTGCGATGCAGGCGGTCGGTCGATTCTCGTTTGATGATTGTCTGGGCGACATGCGAGTCTCGCCCGTCACAAAAGCCATTCCACCGATGGATCCGAAGCCTTTGGAGCCGCTATTCGGCACACGATTTGAAAGTATGATGCTGGTTGAAGATGAAGATCGGAACCGCGGTAATGCATTGGGAGTCGGGAGGTTGCTACAACAAACCCCTGGAATCTTTCGTGCGCTAGGTCAACATGATCGCTATACGGCGACATATCTATCGGTGCCGTTTTTCTACCAAGATGATTTACGTACTTATTTCGTTTGGCAACCCACCAACAAACGCCTATTCAGTTCGTTCTACCATCCAAGGATTGGCAATTTTATTAAGTCGCTCAATCGTTTTGGCATAAGCGGGCTATTAACGCTCACTAATCAGCGGCTAATAACTGGAGACCACTTCTATACCACGGACATTGCCGAGCGGGATAACGCCATTGTTCAATACGGCTACCAGAGCGAAGGGATTGGCTGTTATGTGTACGCCTCCCAGGTTTCGGGGACAACACCGCTGTATCGTCTGCTGAGCACGCGAACCGGAGATCACTTCTACACCACGGACATCGTCGAGCGAAATACCGCCATTACTCTTGACGGTTACAAGGACGAAGACATTGCCGGCTATGTATATGAATACTACGTTTCAGGCGCAATACCGCTGTATCGTTTGCTTCACTCACAAGTCGGAGACCACTTTTATACAACGGACAACGTTGAGCGAGATACCGCCATTGCGCTGGGTTACAAGAGCGAAAAAATTGCCTGCTATGTATTTAACTTCCTGGTATCAGGGGCAACACCGCTGTATCGGTTGATCAACCCTCAGATCGTTTTCGAACAAAAGTATAAGCCAGGCATTCTGGTGGGCAACCCCTATCCAATAGAGGATGTGAACTTCGAATACGGTGGCGCCTATTCCTTATACAATTGGGAGCTGTTTTTCCATACCCCTTTTCTGATCGCAGTGCAGTTGAGCAAGAACCAGCGCTTCGAAGAAGCGCAGAAGTGGTTCCACTATATCTTTGACCCGACGGCAACCGATTCGCCTGACCGACCCGGTGATCCCGGCCCAGAGCGATTCTGGCGCGTGAAGCCATTTTACGATGAAGCTGTGCAAACCGTTCAAACGCTCGAAGGGTTGATCAAGGATGCCGGTGAAATGGTCGAACAAATTACCGCTTGGCAAGCCAACCCTTTCAAGCCTCACGTCATTGCCCGTTTGCGTGTCGTGGCTTACATGAAGGCAGTGGTGATGCGCTACATCGATAACCTCACTGCATGGGGCGACCAATTGTTCCGCCGCGACACCATCGAGTCTATCAATGAGGCAACGCAGCTCTACATTTTGGCGGGGCAGATCCTTGGTAGGCGGCCTGAAAGCATTCCGGCACGCGCCAAAGCGAAAATCCAGACGTTCCGCACGCTTGATGATGTAGAAACGTTGGACGCTCTATCCAACGCCGCGGTGGAAATAGAAAGCTTTCTCGCGCCTTCGGTCGCCCCAACTTCAGCTACGGGAAATCAGAGCGCCCCGCCTTTGACGATGCAGTATTTCTGCATTACCGCAAACGACAAGTTGCTCGGTTATTGGGATACGGTGTCCGATCGGTTGTTCAAGATACGCCACTGCATGAATATCGAAGGAGTGGAGCGTTCGTTGCCAATATTCGAACCCCCGATTGACCCAGCGTTGCTGGTGAGAGCCGCTGCCGCGGGCGTTGATATCGCCAGTGCACTCAACGATATCAACGCTGCCCTTCCGCATTACCGCTTCAGTGTGATGGTGCAAAAAGCCTCGGAACTCTGCAATGACGTTAAGGCCTTGGGTGGGGCATTTCTCTCGGCCCTGGAGAAGCGTGACGCGGAAGCATTGGCGCTGCTGCGCTCCAGCCATGAAGTCGAGCTGCTCAAGGTGATTCGAGAAATCAAGGAACAGCAGACTAAGGAAGCAAACAATACGCTTCAGGGATTAATGAAATACCAGGACGTAGTCACTACCCGCCAGCAGTACTACCTGAGCAGGCCATTTATGAACCCATTCGAGGAGGGACATATAGCTTTGGCGACGGCAAGCCTCATTCCCATGGGCGTTCAACTCGGAACAGAGGTGATTTCAGCTGTCTCGCATCTAGTTCCAGAGTCCAAGGTTGGCTTCTTCACTACGATCGGTATGACATACGGAGGCAGCAACATAGCCAGTGCGGCACAGGCTTTCGGCAGTGCCTCTGGTATAACAGCTTCCATGCTCAATACCGGTGCGTCGCTGAGTTCAACTCTAGGCGGTTATCAACGACGTCAGGATAATTGGACGCATCAGGCCGATTTGGCGACGAAAGAACTGAAGCAGGTGGAGAAGCAAATTGTCGCTTCAGAAATCCGGTTGGCAATTTCGGAACACGAACTGCAAAACCACGACCAGCAAATTGAAAACGCCAAGGAAGTGGATGAGTACATGCGGTATCAAAAGTTTACCAATCAGGAGCTCTATAGCTGGATGGTCGGACAACTCTCCGGTATCTATTTTCAGAGCTATCAACTGGCCTACGATGTGGCGAAACGCGCCGAGCGGGCCTACCGCTACGAATTGGGATTGAAAGATTCAAACTTCATTCAATTTGGCTATTGGGACAGCCTCAAAAAGGGACTGTTGAGTGGTGAACGGTTGCATCATGATCTCAAGCGCATGGACGTAGCATATTTGGATCTAAACAAACGCGAGTATGAAATCACTAAACACATATCGCTCATGACGATCGATCCGATCAGTCTCATTAAATTAAAAGCAACAAATGAGTGTTTTGTAAGCCTGCCGGAAGTGCTCTTTGACATCGACTATCCGGGGCATTACATGAGGCGCATCAAGTCAGTCAGCATAACTATCCCTTGCGTGACTGGTCCTTATGCCGGAGTCAATTGCACGCTCACGCAGCTCAACAGTTCTATCCGCCATGCCAATACGCTGTTGGGTAGCCAACAGCAATATTTCCGCCATGGCGACGACACACGGTTTTCCGACAGTTTCGGTAGCATCCAATCGATCGTCACCAGCAGCGGCCAGAACGATAGCGGCCTGTTCGAAGCAAACCTGCGTGACGAGCGTTACCTGCCATTCGAAGGCCAGGGCGCGATCAGTACATGGCGAATCCAATTGCCGAAAAAATTTGAATCATTCGACTACGCTACCATTTCCGACGTGGTTCTTCAGGTGCGTTACACCGCGAGGGATGGAGGGGGGTTGCTCAAGCAAAAGGCGATGGACACATTAACGGACGCGGCGAACGCAGCGGTGCAGTCCGCAGAGCAACAGGGGCTCGCGCGTAGTTTCAGTTTGCGCCACGAGTTTCCAAGCGACTGGAATCGCTTCCTGAATCCGCCGGTCGGCCTTCCTGGAGATCAGGCCATGAAAGTAAGCATCGAGAAGACTCGCTTCCCTTTCCTGTTCCAGTCTAAGACAATCACGATAAGCGGGATAAAGTTGTTCGTGAAGGTCAAGCCGGAATTCGCGGTCACATACGACGAGTACACGCTAAAAGTATCATTGCAGCCGGGAACGACGGCGTCGGCGAACGTGTTGACACTGACTCCTTGGAGCGGCCTGTTGCGCGCCAAAGAAGAGCCGACTGGAGCACTGGGGGATTGGACGCTAGCCGCTTGGCGAGACACGGGCGACGGCGTGCACAAGCGCATAGATCCACAGGTGATTGAAGACATTGTGGCCGTTTGTGCTTACACAATTGCCGGTCCGTGAATCCAAAGTGGGTGGAGATTGAGTGCTCGATCCCCCCGCGCCGCCGACCGGCGTACGCCATGCAGATGCGGGGAGAAAAAGGTCAGGAGAAGTGGTGCCAGCAACCATTGTGTGTATGACCGGGAGCGAGGTGATGATCGCGCATGGGGAAACCGTAGTAACGAGACGGGCTTGCCAGGCCCAGTGGAGGAACGGCCACGCGAAGGATTGCCAGAATTCCCGCTTGCGTCTGTGCGAACACAAACTTGGAGAATTCATGAGATCTCTAATTTGCTCGACGCTGATCGCCGTTTGTCTGTATCAGACTGCGTTTGCCCAAACGAGTGAGGAACCTTCCGGTGACTTCGCCTACGCGATACCGGAGGGATGGACCGGCCAGAAATATCCTGATGGAATCGTCTACGTTTCTCCGGTGTTCAACAACGGCGAGAAATGCGTGCTGACCGTCTTTGAGATGCGGCCGACATCCGGTAACCTGGAAAATGACGCAAGTAACGTCTTTCGTGAAGTCTTCAATACCGATCCGTTCCAAAACAGCTCGTACCCGTATCCGTCTCCCACATTGGGAAAAGGGATCTCTCCACAGGGATGGGCCTATTTCATCATTAAAAAGTCGATCCGGGGCCAGGTTGGCGATTATGGATCGCTTCTGGGGGTTACCGTTTTCGTTGCAAAAGCAGGGTAACAAGGTGGCGGCTGTCGTGGCCACCTCAAAAGATCCTTTGGTCAGCATGTGCTTTGGCGAATTGGTCCGTGATGAGTGGCCGAGATTCTTTCACAGTCTTCAATTCAAGAACTGGCGGCCGACGGGACGGGAACAAGCCATGAAACAAAGGCTCGCTGGAAAGTGGACCACGACCACAGCGAGCGTCGCGGACCAGTACACATTCACTCCCATCGGTCGGTACATGAGCGCGGCAGCGGCTCAATACCGAAACAGGCTTTCCCGCACCGAGGTGCTTGAAACGACCCATGCCTTCTTTGGAGACGGGGCCTACTCGATCGGAGGGAACGTTATCACTTTTACGGCGGACGACAACAAGAGTAATCCTACGACACGTTGGTACCGGTTGGAACAGGAAAGCAAAGATCTTGGAAGGACCTGGTTGGACAAACTGTGTTTGCTGCAAGAAGGTATAAGTGAAGTGTGCTACGGGCGGACCGAGTAATCTGTTCCATCGACCGTCCGCCACGGTATCTTCCGGTCTCATCCACAGCACGGGAAGGTGAGGGTTAGGCATGAGTATTGACTTATTGATAGACCACGCGGAAAGAGCGATCTCCCGATCGCCACACGCCACTCCCGTCTCGCTTGATGATCCGTGTGTGCCAGACGCTGAGCGGCGGGACACGCGAGACTGGTGAGAGAAGTGCGGCAGGCAAGAGCCGTCACTCGGCGACCGCTGGGATCGTTGCCTGACGTGCCACTTCGAAGCAGAAGAAGGACCCAGCAGGGTGGGAACTGATTGCTCGGTCCCTCCGCGCCACCGACCGGCTTACGCCATGCAGATGCGTGCCGCGTCACTTGTGTGCATCACCCTGTCAGAAGTTCTCCTCTGACACTGTGGCCTCGACGGGGAAGCGTACCCCTCAATCTGAACCACTAGCCTCTTGCTTCGGCTGTTGAAACAGACTCCCAGCTGCGTTCTCACCTCGACAGGTCCTCAACGTACCCGACTCGGGAAAGAGTTGCCAGGCAGCTCGGGGCGGGCGGGTGAGAACTTTGACGCCTGCGGCCCGTTCTTTGGCTGCGGCCTTGCTGGACAGTCTGTTCGAGCAGCCTGTTCTGCTACTGAGATCCTCCGCCTGAAAGTCAGACTCCCTATTTTCATTTTGAGTTTGAGCCCTGTCAGGGGAATCTGTTCAAAGAGGCACACCTCTTAGGTGATCTCATAACTCCTGATATATTTTCCTCGATCTCTGTCTGAAGAACACCAGACTGGGCTCCAGCCGTACCAGACTTTTTCAGTTCCAAGCCGCACACACACCTCACTCTCGATCACGCACGTTTAAATGTGGCCTGTATTTTCCGGTTGCTGAAAGCATGCCCCCCCCGAAAGAGGGATTGACGGGAGGTACAAACAAGCGCGAAGGTGGCGCGCGGCAATCAATATGGGGATGTTGCGCGCTTCAATTTTGTCGGTGTTCGAGCGATGAACGCAAGATTAGGTGGTGTGAGTACCATCATGCGCGTGCCCATCTCCCTCTCAGGAACCCGGCGTCGAGCGTGCACTCACTCAGATAATACCCGTACCGCTCCGTTTCTCGATCCTCGTCCCGTCTGTTTTTCTCTTCTTCATCGAACAGCAATCGCTCGTCCGCCTGGCGTGGAGGCATGCGACCACGCGCGCACCGGTCAAAGATATGACAGCGCGAGATCACGTACGTTGCGCGTCCGTACGCTGGATACGACGTGAGAAAAAGACGAGAACACAGAAGCGAAATGTGTTCGATTAGGAATTTATATTTATCCAGGAGGCATCATCATGAAATTCACCAGGACAGGCAAAAGGCTCATGTTGCTCGTATGGGGGCTTCCACTCCTGCTTGCCATCGCGGCCTGTAGTTCCGGAGGAGAGGGAGCATCTACACCAGCACCTGGAGCGCCGCCAGCGGCTGGGGTGCAGACAGGTACAGTGTCGGGCCGGGTCGCATCGGCTGGAACTGGCGCGGGCATAGCAGGCGCGACGGTTAGTGTGGGCTCTGCCACAGCAACGACAGTTGCGGATGGGAGTTACATCTTGACTGCCGATGCCGGAGAACGCGTTATGATGCATGTCGAGGCAACCGGCTTTGCAGAGAATTTTCGCATTGCACGTATCGCTGCAGGACAGACCACTCAGCTCGGGGGGGCACAACTGCTTCCGGTTGGAACGACGCAGAGCGTAACCGTGGCCGCAGGAGCCACGGTCGCAGTGCCGAACTCAACGGCGCAGGTCATTATTCCGGCCAATGCCCTCGTCCCGCGTACTGGAGGAGCAGCCGCACTAGCAGTCAACGTGTCTGTTACACCGATCAATCCTTCGATTGACGTCAATTATATGCCCGGCGATTTCACAGCCGCGCCAGCCGGCGGTGGTGCTCCGATACAGATTGAAACTTTTGGCGCGCAACTCGTGGACATTCGCGACAACAACGGCGCGCGCTACACCCTTGCGCCGGGCAGCACTGCGACCATCCGCATTCCGGTAGGCACACGCTCGCCGACCCAGCCACCGACGATTCCTCTGTTCTATTTTGACGACAGTACTGGTCGCTGGGTGGAGCAAGGGACCGCCACTCTCGGCGGCGTGGCACCAAACCAGTATTACGAAGGTACGGTACAGCACTTCAGCTATTGGAATGCCGATCGCGCTCAGGAGACGGTGTTCGTATCAGGCTGTGTCCAAGATGCCGCCGGTCAGCGAGTATCCAATGCGCTGGTACAAACTGATGGTATTAACTATTCCGGCTCCGCATCGGCGCGGACGGCAGCGGACGGCAGCTTTCGCGTCGCGCTGCAACGCAATAGCTTGGCGACCGTCATCGCGGTTGAGGGCGCACGAATCACCAGCACTGCGAGCGTCGGGCCATTCTCTGCGGATTTCACGATGCCGCTGCCATGTCTCATCCTTTCATCCGCCACCAACGGTCTGAGTATCAAGCTCACCTGGGGGGCAAGCCCCAGGGATCTCGACTCGCACCTGTATACACCGAACGGGAATCATGTGTGGTACGCAGGGAAAGGTTCGCTGGTGAACACGCCGCACGCGAGCCTCGACGTTGACGACACCACAAGCTTTGGTCCTGAGGTGGTGACGATCGTGCGATTGATGCAGGGGACCTACCAGTACCTCGTGCACAACTTCAGCGGCGAGACCAATCCAGGCATCGCTGGTTCGCCGACACGCGTGGAATTGACGCGCAACGGCGGGACAACCGTGTTTGTTCCGTCCGGTGCCGAAGGTGCCAATAAATATTGGCACGGGTTCAACATCGTCGTGAATGCGCAGTGCATTGTAACTATCGAGCCTGTTAATGCCTGGCTTCCGAACCCGATTCCACCAACACCGGTTGCAGAAACACTGTGTCCGGCAAACTGAGTGAATAGAGGAGAAGGCAAAGGAGTCCGCCACTGTCTTGATAGTCAAGACAGTGGCGGACCCTGCTAGCAAAGCTCTTGTAGCTACAGCGTGAGGTCCTCACGTTTGACCGTCGATGAGGCGTGCACCGGAGCACCCAAGACAAGAACACGAAGAACAAAGGGCGTCGGGAGTCATTTCTGGACCGCTGGGCCAAGAAAGATAGTTCCAGGAACCACGTATTGACTCAGGTCGGCTGCGTCCTGGCGCGCGAAGGCGAAGGGCTCTGCGCAGCGCGGGTTGTCCACTGAAGAATACTTAGAAATTTTTGCAAGGAAGTTCACGAAGGCGCTGACAGAACAGACCCATGAAGGGTAGTAAACACGGCAGGGATCATTGCTTGACTTTGCACTGCACCATCGCTCTGGCAGAATCTCCTGTCCGAGCCGTGTCAAGAAATCCTCCCGGTTTGTCTCGTCATGAGCAATCGTCTGCTGGTCGTTGAGACGAGCGGTGAGGTGGGAGAGGGAGCCCGGGTATGCCTTGCGAAGTTGGCGAACCATGAGCGCGGATCCGAAGGGGAGGGGGGATGCAAGGTCAATGACCTCATCTCCCTCTCTCCTCGAACAGGTCCTCTACGTATCCGAAGGAGGGTATGCTTGTGGCCCGTTCTTTGGCTGCGGCCTTGCTGAACAGTCTGTTTGAGCAGCCTGGAGATAATAGACCTGAATCCTATAAGAAGAGAACAATCAAACACTTCTTGGGGACAGGGTGACTGAGTAGGCTTCACTGTGGGCATCGACGAGGCCCTTCTGATTCTTCACCTTCTCCATAGGGAACAGGCAAACTGTCCTTCACTGCGCGTCTTCTCCCAGTCCCTACTTCCTTTTCAAGGGTAGCCTGGTTGATCCTCTATTGCGCGCGTTCCGCGAGCAGGAGGCCGACCAGGCTGCCCATCTCTACTCTTTCACCGTCACCGTAATCGTAATCGGCTCCAGGGGATTGTCGCAGTCGTCGCGCCTGTGACGTGGATACGGTAGAGATTGATGATTATCACGGATGTCGTTATAATATAGCCCGTGATACGTTCGTTTCGTGGGCAAGGCACCGAGAACATCTTTGATGGGCTCGATACGTCGATTGCCCGAAGAACCTGCCCCCGCATCCTGTGGCAGGTTGTCTGGAGGAAGCTCGATCAGGTCAATCGAGTCAGAGACCTTAGCGAGCTCGCTGTTCCACGAGGGAATCGCCTAGAACGGTTGCGCGGAGACCGGAGCGGGCAACACAGTATTCGGATCAATGATCAATATCGGATATGTTTCAGATGGGAGGCTGGCGATGCCTACGAGGTTGAGACCACGGACTATCACTAAGAGCCGGACTATAGCGGGGCGGCGGGGTCACTCGAAAGAGCTTGTCGGTCGTCGGTTGCCTCGTCATCGACCTCCCACCCGTCCAGGGGAGATGTTGTTGGAGGAATTCGTCAAGCCCCTAGCCATTACTCAGTCGGAGTTGGCATCGCGTCTGGGCATCTCGTTTCCCCGACTCAACGAGATCATTCGAGGCAAGCGGGCGATCACATCCGACACGGCGCTTCGTCTGGCGCGTGTGATCGGGATGTCAGCAGACTTTTGGCTTGGATTGCAGTTGGACTGGGATCTCTGGCATGCCATGCGCAGTTCGAAGGCGAGTGAGATCAATCGGCTCAAACCGTTGCGCACCTCAGCCTGATTAAGATCAGAGCGTATGGCTGATAGCTGATGGCACAAGCTACGGCTCTTCCGCTTTCGTGCTATTAGCCATCAGTCATAGGCTCTTGTTTTTTCTCCAGTCTGTACCATACGCCATAAGCTATACGCTATGAGCTCTTCACTCTTTGACCGTCATCTTCATCGTGATCGGCTCCAGGGGATTGTCGAATTCGTCGCGGGCGGCGGCGACGATCTTGTCCACGACCTCCATGCCTCGGAAAACTTCGCCGAAGACGGTGTAAGTTCGGTCCAATCCGCTGCAGTCCGCGACACAGATATAGAACTGTGAGCCGTTATCGTTGAAGTCCCGCGTGCTGTTGCTCTCCCGTGGCACCTTGGCCATCGCGATGGCGCCCCGTTTATGCGGCCGATCG
>JANMWO010000083.1:0-2623 GCA_031394025.1 Acidobacteriota bacterium | reverse complement strand
GCAAAATCCTGGGCAAAGGTCCAGGCTTCCACTTCGGTTCTAAGACGAGCCGGGTCGGGATGAAAGCCGGGTGAAGCCAATACTTCGCGGACGTTTAAGGCATCCAGCGCCGGGGCCACTTCGGCAAGGTTCAATTCCGTTGTGCGAAACTCTCCAGTGGAAACGTCCACATACGCTAGGCCTGCTTTATCGCTGCTTGATTTATCCCCACTGCGATATACCGCTGCCAGATAATTATTTTCCCGTGATCGCAGCATGTGCGAATCGGTGGCGGTGCCTGGGGTCAGAATGCGAGTCACCTCGCGACGCACCAGTTTCACAGCCTTCGAGGGAGCTTCCATCTGTTCGCAAATGGCTACCCTGTAGCCTTTCTGAATCAGTCGGCCAAGGTAACCGTCGGCCGCATGATAAGGCACCCCGCACATAGGGATGTTATGACGGGCGGTGAGGGTGATTTCCAACTCGCGGGCAGCGGTAACTGCGTCGTCATAGAACATTTCATAAAAGTCACCCAGGCGAAAGAACAACAAAGCGCCGGGCACCTGCTGCCGGATGGATTGATATTGCCGCATTAGCGGTGTTGAAGCTTCTTCCATAACGGGGCTATGCGTAGATGCCGCGCAGACGAATCGCAAAAGCCACGCGATCAAGGGCCAGCATGTAAGCCGCAATGCGATTGTGCACCTTGTGTGTTTGGGCGTAATGAACCACATCCCAAAAGCTTTCGTTCATGATTTCTTCCAGGCGTTGATTCACCAACTGTTCATTCCAGAAGTAACCTTGACGATCCTGCACCCATTCAAAGTAGGACACCGTAACTCCGCCGGCATTAGCCAGAATATCGGGGATTACAAAAATGCCGCGATCTTCCAAAATCTTATCGGCGACAGCGGTTGTAGGGCCGTTGGCACCTTCACACAGAATCTTGGCATTGATCTTTCCTGCTGTTTCCGAAGTAATTACATTCTCTTTAGCGGCTGGAATCAGCACATCGCACTTTAAGAAAAGAGCTTCTGCAGAAGGCATGGTTTCCCCTTCTGGAAAATTACGGATTGACCCATGCTCCTTCCGCCAAGCCATCAACTTTTCAATATCCAGACCCTTGGGATTGTACACGGCGCCATCGTATTCAATGATGCAGGTAATGCGGATGCCTTGCTTCGCCATCAACTTTGCGGCCATGCCACCGACGTTGCCAAAACCTTGCACAATCACGTCCACTTGGGTGGGAACCATGCTTAAGTGTTTCAACGCTTGCAAGGTGACGAACAAACATCCGCGGCCGGTAGCTTCAGCGCGTCCACGTGAACCTCCCAAATTAATTGGCTTGCCGGTGACCACGCCCGTTGTTGTCTCCCGCTTGTGCATGGAATACGTGTCCATGATCCAGGCCATGGTTCTTTCGTTGGTATTCATGTCGGGCGCTGGAACATCTTTTTCAGGCCCAATCATGTCGATGATCTCCGATGTATAGCGGCGCGTCAGCCGCTCCAGTTCGCCATCGGACATAATGTTGGGATCGCAAATGACTCCACCTTTTGCGCCGCCAAAAGGAAGGTTGGCCACGGCGCATTTCCAGGTCATCCAACTGGCCAGGGCGCGCACTTCATCCAGGTTCACATCGGGCGCATAACGAATGCCACCCTTTCCTGGACCGCGAGCAACTGAATGTTGGACGCGATAGCCGGTGAACACTTCAATGCGTCCATCATCCAGCAGGACCGGAATATGGACCGTCAATTCCTTGGAAGAGGATTTGAGAATCTTCTTGATGCCGTCTTCCAGGCCAAGCCTGGTTGCAGCTTCTTCAATGCGAGCGTCGGCGTTCAACCACGGGTTAAACTCTTTCTGCAATTCTGGCGTAAGCTGTTCAGTTGACATAATTCCAACATCATTATCTCACCTGGCTACTGAATGGGAATTAAACTCTCTTGACCGGTGGCGGTCCCTACCCGAATTGTGAACTTGGCCAAGCGCGATGGGGCGTTGGCGGGAATGCGGAAGTTGGCCTGATACAGTCCTAAATTTCCAGGGGCGTATCCGGCAAACAGAATTTCACAAGCCACGTCATTCACGCCCAGGGCAAGGGTTGTGATCATGATGCTGGGGGGCACAGGTCCAACGCGACCGGTGGGCACAGCCGGTCGCAAGTTTCCACCGCCAGTGAAAAATAAGGAAACCACTTCATTGCGCCGTGCCGGATCTATTCCTGAAACCAGCGTTCCATCCTGATGGATCACAGCGGCCACATAAGCGTTGCTGGCATTGTCTAAAATTTCAAAAATTCCTGGTTGCGCGGTCAGGACGGGAACGCCTTGTAAGCGCAGCGCTCCAGAACGGTTGGCCACTTCCACGGTTGTTGTTCCTGGTTGAACTTCAAACGGAACTTGAAAGCTGATCTGTTCCTGCCCATCAATATTGGCAACGCCCAATAGTGGGGAAAGAACATCGCCAACCTTCACGGATGTTCCACTTTCAATCGTTTTCCCGCCGCTTAAAACAATACCGGCAACGGAAGACAGGTTACGACCAAATAGCGTGGCGATGCTGCCCGGAACCAGGCCGGGCTGGTAACTGGCGGCGTTGACTACCGCATCGGCTGTGAACAATGGGGTGGAGGGAA
>JANMWO010000024.1:0-3056 GCA_031394025.1 Acidobacteriota bacterium | reverse complement strand
TGCCCGCAACGGGGCCTGCCTCGGCGCAAACGAATTTGGCGGTGTAATTAAGGTGACAATCACCGTCATGTGTTTGCCCATTTTGATCTGGGGTGGTGCAATGAGCCGCTTGATCTCGGGCATCCCTTGGCCGAGATGCTGCAGGTGTCTGATTCATCACAAATCTGGTATCACCCAGTAAAGTTCCTATAAGGCCTAAAGTCTTGTTTGTCCCAGTCGTAACACTTCCACTCAGTGTTATCGTTGCTGGCCCATTGGCCGTTAGTGCAGGAGGAATCAAGATAATCTCAGATATAGTTCGTTTGGAACCTATTAACCTGTCTGTACTGTTTGCAGGCAAAGCAAGGCGGCAAACGTCATGGGCGTCTGTCGCCACGCGAAGGCATTGCTGATATTCCGGTGTTCCCCCATCAACGTTAATATTGCAGGAAAGGATTGCCGCAATATAATCAACTTCACACTTGTGACAGGCGTCATTGACACAATATGTCAATCCGTCGCCGGGAACATCAGTCCAGCCAAGGCCTGGTGGTCTGCTTTGGGCTGATCCATCGAGAATGACCATCTCATCAAGTCCGGTCCCGGTCACCCTAAGTTCAATACTCGCAGGGCTACAAAAGTCTACTTCACAACCGGCTCCACTTTGCCATCGATTGTAGCTTTCCTCTGCGGTAAGAATAACGAATTTTCGTCCTTGTGGGACCGTAACCTGCATACATTGGGGCTGATTGCCGGTCATCACCACTCTACCAGTGGAACCAGATGAAGGACATGACTGCCCAAACATCATGGAGAACCCACCAATTACAAACAGGCACTTGAAAAATAAATTGTATGGCTAAGCATATTAAGACTAAAATACCTTTTTCAATTGGTACTTTAGTGCCTATTCTATGGGTTGTCAATGGAACTAATGGATCTAACTTTACTTGACTAAATATTCCCCTTCCTAAACTCTTCCGCCAACTGATCGCTTCCCCTCCATGCCACAGCCAAAATGGTCAGCGTTGGATTTTTCTCTGTTGCCGTTGGGAAAATTGCTCCGTCCATCACGTACAAATTCTTCACTTCATGCGCTTGTCCGAAACTACTCACCGCACTCCGTTTTGGATCGCTGCCCATGCGCACTGTTCCATGTTCATGAATCGCACTGCCCGCCAGGGCCAGTTCACCGCGCTTGAATGGCAGGATTTCTGCCTTCGCCGCACGCAGTATGGATTCCGCCGTATCGTACATTTCATCCACCATCTTGCGTTCGTTATCGGAGATCTTGAAGTCGATCCGCACAACGGGCACGCCGTAACGATCCTTGGCCGTCCCATCCACCGTCACCCGATTGTCAGCGCGAGGCAGTACTTCGCCATATGGATGCAATGCCACCATGGCTGGGTAACGATTCTTCACTGACTTCTTGAAGTCCACTCCAAAGCCGGGCAGAGACTTCGCGAATTCTGCACTGGCCTGCGCACCGGTGGACCAGAATTGCGATCCGAATCCGCGCAGATAATCACGCTTGCGACCATCCCGATGATTGAACCTGGGCATGTAGATATGCTCACCGCCAATGCCGTCGTCATTTTGTGTTTTGCCACCACGCAATTCGGGAACGAAACCGTACATGTGGAAGCGGGTTTGCTCTGTCAGATAACGTCCAATGACATCATTGGAATTGGCAATGCCATTGGGATACTTCGACGATTTAGAGTTCAGCAGAATACGCGTGGAATCAATGCACGATGCGGCCATCACCACGATGCGCGCTTGAATTGTATGTTCCTGCTTGGTGTTGCGGTCGAAATATTGCACGCCGCTGGCCAGGCCTTTGTCGTCCACCAACACCCGAGCCACCACCGCATTGTCGATCACTTGCAGTTTTCCAGTCTTCATCGCGGGTTCCAAAAGATAGTCCGTGGAGTTGAAGAAAGCTCCAATATCGCAGCCTTTACCGCAGGCGCCGCAATAGTGGCAGGGCGCGCGACCGTTGTGCTCTTTCGTAAGAACTGCACGCCTGCCAGCAACAATGGAAACGCCAATGCTCTTGGCTGCTTTTTGCATCAGCCGTTCCCCGCAGCGGGGGCTTGGCGCGGGAAGCATGTACTTGCTGCCGGGCAGGGAATCCTGATCGTCGGTGCCACCGCAAACGCCAATCAACTGTTCCACTTTATCGTAGTAAGGGGAAATGTCGGCATAGCGTAACGGCCAGGGGATCTCCCAACCATCCTTTTCTGGACCAGTGAAATCGACGTCGGAATAGCGTAGCGAGACTCGGCCCCAAATGTTGGTCTTCCCACCACGACCCCACACACGAGTCAAGTCAAACGGCTGTCCTGCGGGCGTTTCAAACGGTTGCTCTTTGGTATCCAGCACCATTTGCGGAGGTCGCAACCCACGCTCCAAACGGTCGCGCCACTCCCACGGTTTTACGTGTGACCAGAACTGTGCCTTGTTGAATTTTTGACCAGCATCCAGCACAGTTACGTTGACGCCTAGCCGTGTTAGGTTCCAAGCCGTCATGCCGCCTGCGGCACCGCTGCCGATAATTACTACGTCATGTTTCTTTTGCGATGTTTGTGCGTACATGGTTTATACCTGATGCTCCGGGTGCGTGCAGCCGGGGAATTCTTTCAAGAATGTATTGGCGTTCCAGCCCAGTTCCTGTTGCAAACCTTCTTTGGTTGAGTAATAACCGTCCACCGTTGCGTCCTTCAACAACTTGAAAAATGCGGCGCGGCTGGTGCCTTCTTCTTTACTGAACGCGGTGAGCATGGCCACCTGTTCCGGCTCCGATAAATCCACGAAAGCTTTGCCATCTTTTTTACGAGCATCGCCGTTCAATGAAGCAATGCCGCGCCTGAAATCTGTTCCCAGCTTGGCTCGCGACCTTGCATTACCATCAATGATGAAGTGGACGCTGGCGTCGGCAGCACCTGGCGTGTCGGTACGAGGGATGATCAGATTCACCAATCGGGACAGCGTCTTCATCTCATCGGCGCTGAAGAATTTGGCCACCTTCTTTATGGTTTTCAATTCAACCAAAGGCGCTTCATGTTGATGTT
>JANMWO010000678.1:0-3670 GCA_031394025.1 Acidobacteriota bacterium | reverse complement strand
TTCCCTGTTCACGCCGCTGAGGCTATTGGCCCGTGAACAGGGTTCCTTGATCGACAAAACAGATTTTGTTGCCAAAAGGGTCCGTGCAATAGAAACTGCGCTCGCCCCAGGGTTGAGTTTCAATCGGTCGGAGGATTTTGGCGTTCGGTTGTTCTCCTACACGGCGATGGTACGCTTCCAGATCCTCGACGGCGAAGTACATATGGTCGGGGTTTGGCGTTGCGTCCCAGGGGTCACCATCCGCCCGCGGATCGAAACAAGCGAGGATTGTGCCTCCACAGTCGTAGTAGTGCCTTCCCGGCGAGATTCTCATGCCCGGCTGTTCCAGAACAGTTGAATAAAAGGCGGCGGCCTCACCGATGCTTGAGACTGGGAGAATGACGCGAAATAGACGAGCGGAAGCCATAAGTGATCACAGTGTAGGTCTATTTGGCTCCTTTGACAAGACGGTACTTTGAAGTACCCTGGTCGACGAGGCCAAACATGGGACAAAGTAGCACGAGTCACAGTGAACGCGAGAGGTGTCCGCTTGATACCGCTATCCGGGTGATAGAGGGACGCTGGAAACCTATGATTTTTCGCCGTCTCGGCGAAAGTGCTCTTGGATTCGGCCAACTCCGGCGAGCCATGCCAGGAGTCACGGTCAAGGTTCTGCGACAACAGTTACGGCAACTCGAAGCTGACGGGCTCGTGGCCCGACGCGTGGAACACGAACCGCGCCTCCGGGTGACCTACGAGTTAACACCTCACGGCGGCACTCTTGGTCACGTCTTCGAAACGCTATGGACGTGGGGAACCCTCCATCTTTCGCACTTGGCGATCACCGAAACCGGGTCAAGCTAACCACAAGAGAATACCGTACAAATTGAGGCCTCTCTAACTTGGACTCGTTAATTAAGGCGGTAACAAATGCAATTTGAAATGGCGACCAAGCTCTTTGGGTTTTACTAAGATCCGGAGGAAGCCCGATGAGGCTTCCTCAAGTCTAACTAACGCCTAAACCTTCTCTGGAACAATGTACGGTTTCCGGTACTCACGCGTCAGCATCTTGTTCGCCTCAGCATCACCCTTAACCGTCCACGTCTTCTCATCCCAATGCAACGTCCGACCCAAGCGGTAGCTTACATTGGCAAGATGCATTAACACACAACTCATTGCGCCTTCTTCAATCTCGGCATTTAGATCTTCCCGCTTACGGCTGCGCATGCCCGTGATGAAGTTTTCAAAGTGATGGTCGCGCTCCGTCCTGGCCGGACCAGGCTTCCCGTCGCTTCCCATGAAGCTGGTGTACTTGTTGTAATTGTCGATCACAACATACCCATTGGAGCCGTAAAACGTATTGCCGATGGTGTTGCCAGCCCGCTCCCCATTGATGCCGGCTTCGTGATTGCTATACCAGTGACGCACCTCAAAAGTCATCATCTTCGGCTTGCCGCCAACATTGAACTCAAAGGACGAAGTGATTGTGTTGGGCGTTTCCTGATCGTCGTCGAACATGAACTTGCCGCCAATGGAACTGACCTTGGTTGGATGTGTCACACCCAAGCCCCAGCGTGCAATGTCCACCTCGTGGATTCCCTGATTGCCAAGGTCGCCATTGCCGGTGTCCCAAAACCAGTGCCAGTTGTAGTGGAAACGGTTCTTCGTGAACGGACGCAAAGGGGCTGGTCCGGTCCACATATCGTAATCCACGCCCAGCGGAACCTTCTCAACGGGTGTCTTGCCAATGGTGTTGCGAGCCTTGAAACAGAGCCCCCGCGACATGTAAATCTCGCCGAATTCACCAGCGCGCATCTTGCTCACCGCTTCCTGCAGCGCCGGTGAGGAACGGCTTTGGCTACCCATCTGCACTATGCGATCGTACTTCCGCGCCGCCGCCACAATCTGTTTCGATTCGAACACGTTATGGGAACAAGGCTTTTCCACATAGACGTCTTTGCCCGCCTGGCAGGCCCAGATAGTCTGCAGAGTATGCCAGTGGTTCGGGCTGGCAATGGAGACAGCGTCAATGTTTTTGTCCTCCAGCACTTTGCGGATATCGCGAAATACTGGTACAGATTTCTTGTTGCCCTTGGCCAGAGTTCCAAGGAACCGTTCGGAATGGGAATCATCCACATCCACCAGGGCCGCCAATTCCACATTGGGCTGGGACGTCCAGGCACTCATGTGGCTGCCACCGCGTCCGCCACAACCAACCACGGCGACACGCACAGTATCGTTGGGGCTTTTTTGGGCTCGAACAATTTGGGTTGCCGCCGCCGCCGAACCCATCATGAAATAGCGTCGATTCATTGACCCTCCTTAAAACGTAGCTTTGATCGGTTTAATTATACAGCTAGGACAGACCGCGAGGTCGGTCTTATTGGATCAGCCGGAACTCGATGTTGCGCAATCCTGCGACTGTCGCATAGGTTGCAAACCCCAGCGGGGTGGAAGGGTCCATCTCATTTCCGCGCAGCCCAACGCGACGACCTTTGATATCGGCATCAATGATTACCACATCGTCGATCCAGGCCTGAATCCGGTTTTCCGTGACAGCAAGGCGAAACTTGTACCAGCGGCCTTGTACGAATTCTTTCACTGTAGAGGTGTCGTTCTCAGAAGCGTCGTCGAAATCCAGGTTCGATAGGCCAACAACCGTTCCGCCCCAACCACCGTTGATCCACGAACAAAACGTATCGTTGACGGGAAACGTAAGTCCGGCGAAGAAATCATTCCCTTCAAAGCGTGCTGCTTCGAAGCGGATTTCGTAGCCAGACTTGGGGAATTCACCAGCCCAAGTAACGCCCGTCATGCGGCCTTTGCCAATGATGATCATCCCATTTTTAATGACAACCAAACCGTGCCCGCCGAAGGCAGCTTCTTTCCAGCCGTGGAGGGATTTACCATTGAACATGGAAGTCCACGGAGTCGTGGTGGACTGCGCAGCGGCAATGCCCTGAAGCAATGCGCTGACCAATACAAAGCGCCGTGTAATTTCCATCATTATTATTATGCTGGAAATGGCAGGCTCATCACGAACGGGAGATAGGGATCGGGAAATCGCTCCTGCCCAGAAAGTCTGTCATCGTGCCTAGCTCCAAAACCTAATGAAACTGGTACGCTTTTGTTCCGGCAAGCTCCTCCAGTTCTCGCTGCGGGCCCCTGCAAGCGATGCCGTAGTCGCGACGATGAGCGCCAAGCACCTGGCTGAGTCCGTCGCTGCAAAACACTGGACCAAGATTCTTCCTTAATCTAACGAGAGGCGTTCCCCCGATCTGACCGCGCTGATTGGTCGGGCGGACCGGGTTTTTATGTTGGTGAAGCATGTTGCCGAGTCGTGCAGCACAGGAGTTTGGATAGGAGTTACAGGAGTTAGGAGTGAACGAGTTTTCACGAGATGAGATTAGGGACGAAGTACGAAAAGAAACTCTTTGGTCGGTTTACGCTTCTCCGATTTCGGGCAAAGAAGGCTTAGCCGATCAACTTCGGTCACCTCTGCTGTTGGGTAAAGACGCCTGACCTCATCATGGTGCGCGTTGCTAACTATTACCGTGATATTGTTCGCCTGTAGTTTGGCGCACAGTCGGGCTAGTCTGTGCTGATCGTTCCAACTAAAATTGGACTCGTTGTATCTGACGAAGCCATTGTTGTTGTGGGAAACAGTGTACGTGGGATCGCAATAAACGAG
>JANMWO010000459.1:0-13752 GCA_031394025.1 Acidobacteriota bacterium | reverse complement strand
ACCAAAGGTGTGGAACGGCACGCCATCACGTTCCATGGTCAAGAAGCGCACTCCGGTTCAACCCCCATGAATGTGCGTCGCGACGCGTTGGCTGCAGCGGCAAAGTTGGCTCTTGAAATTCGTAACATTGCCGGAAAGCATTCCGATGCCGTCTGCACTATGGGCAGCGTGAAAACGTTCCCTGGCATTGTTACCGCAGTGGTGGGTCGTTGCGAAACCACATTGGATCAGCGTGACTTGGACGCCACCGTTCTGGCGCAAATGTTCAGCGAAGCGCAGCAGGCATCGGCACGTTTCGCTGCTGAAGAAAAGTGCACTGTGGAATGGTCCCGCATCTGGAACATCGAACCGGTACCGTTCCACGCTCAACTGGTGGAATTTTGCGCGCAGGCCGTTACGGAAACCACGGGTACTTGTCATCGTCTGCCGTCTGGCCCACTTCACGACGCCGCAGAAGTTGCCCGTGCCGGAATTCCTTCTGTGATGATGTTCGTTCAATCGTTGGGGGGCATCAGTCACAACAAGATTGAAGATACTCGGGAAGAACATTTGGAAATGGCGGTTACGGCGCTGGATCGGTTGGCGACCAAGACTGCGATCTGGATACTCAATCAGGGATGAGCCTTCCCACACTGCGCACGATTTTGGAACTTCCTGCATTCCGGGAAGCCGAACTTTTGAGCGGTCACACCAAACTGGATCGAGTCATTGGCTGGGTTCACGTGGCTGAAGTCTTGGATGCCTGGCGCTTTCTTTCCGGTGGGGAACTGATACTCAGCACTGGCGTAGAACTTGCTCGTGTCAGTCCTGAAGAACAGAGCAAGTTTTTACGCGCACTGGATCAGGCGGGTGCTCATGGCTTGGCAATCGAACTGGGGCAGTGGATGCGCCAGGTGCCTACGGAACTTCTGGACACAGCCCGACAATTGGATTTTCCGCTACTGGCCTTTCATGCCGAAGTACGATTTGCTGATCTGACCCGTGCTGCGCACGAACGAATTTTGCGGCCAAGTTCTGACCCTCAAAATGATCCGCCTCTTCAGTCCATACTTGATGCGCTGGTTGAGACTGGTCGTGACAAACATTTTCTGGCACGCCAGTTGGGTCCATTACTACTGCTGCCCAGCCGTCCGAAAGCAACGTTGGTTGCAACACTGGAAGCCCTGCTTGAAACCAGTTTCAACATTGCCCAAGCAGCGCGGCGCTTAGGCGTAAGGCGACAAAGTATCTATTACCGGTTGGATCAACTTCATGGATTGCTGGGGCCGCTGGATAATCAAGAACGCTACGTAGGCCTTGCGATTGCGCTAGCTCTGCTTCGTCGTGATCCTGTCTAGACTAACTAAGGAGCAATCCAAACCGGTACATCAACCGCTGCCGTTTGCCCTACTTCCACATGAACCACCACCGCCTTGCTCAGTTCCAACAGATCTTCATCCAATTCATCCACGTCGAAGCTGCACAATATTCGGTAGTCCCCTGGTGGAAGACTTTCGAAACGAAACTGACCCGTAGTATCGGCCAGCACTACTAAATAGGGGCTGCCTAGCGACCTGCGAGCCGCATCTCCTACTGGTGCCAAAAACACCGGTGCCCCAACTATGGGTTTCCCATCGGTCATCACTTTGCCGCTGATTTGGCTGGCACGGTCCGACACAACCACTCTGATTCGTGAAGCACTGCGTGATTCTATGATTACCTCGTACCAATCAGGACTGCGCTCCGTTTTTGAAGGTCGCCTGGAAACACCGAAAGGCTGCGCAATGGATTCCACATACTGACCACTCGGCACTTGAGCGCGGAACTCCCAATGCCCTGGGGCAAGGGCCGTTCGTGGAGTTTTGATTTCCTGCACGATTTCTGTTTCCGCTAAGTCCTGACGGCGTCCTACTAACTTATAGTTGATATTGGTAACGGCGTTGGAACCGGCTCGGCGGATCTCAAACTCCATTGTTGGGGGTTGTAATAATAGTATGTTGACTGAATCGTCATTCCGTCCCAGAGTAAGTTCCACAAAGCCCGCTAACCTTCCATCCTTCAAGGTTGCAAATACTTCGTAATTGCCCATGGCCAACCCCTCAAAACCGTACTTTTCACCGCACGTTACTGAAATACTTCGACGGCCGGTTTCAGAGGATATTGATATGGATGCAGGTTCAAACATGTTATCGCAAGTAACTGAGCCGCCCAGGTGGAATAGGGAGCCTGGTTCTGGAGTAACATCGGCATAAGCGGTGTCGGCATCCACACTTACTCTATGTATGCGGGCATCCCGCAATTCGCGTCCCTGAGGGCCATAAGTTGGCGACCAACCAGTGCCATCTTCCAGTATGTGCCCACCGGAACGAATCCAATATTTGCCTGGGCTAAGACCGTGAATTCGATACACACCACGGTCATCCGACGTCCCAGATGCAACAGGTCGCAACG
Source organism: Acidobacteriota bacterium (assembly GCA_031394025.1). Taxonomy (GTDB): domain Bacteria; phylum Acidobacteriota; class Terriglobia; order Bryobacterales; family Bryobacteraceae; genus JANXSF01. Next base: position 11,322 of record JANMWO010000459.1, on the reverse strand, counting down.
GCAACTTGGCGCGATAGGCAACCACGGGAACTCCGGTAGTGCCAATGCCATTTTCGTCCAGCACACGACCCGTGAGGGCACCTTTATGACGCATGCGCAGCTCAGCGAAAAGGGAGGAATCTGCAGTAACTTCAATGGGAGTTCCGTGACCGATGGGGAGTCTTTGCCCATACGCAGCAGGGAAATATCCTTGACGATTGGCACTGAGAATATAGATCCCCGGAGCAATGGAGGGAAACAAAAATTGACCACTTCTACCTGCTCTTACTGATATCGGTACACGGGCAACACCATCGGATTGTGGCACAGCATCCAGTCGGATGACGGTCCGAGATACTGCGCGCCCTGATGCATGTTCAATCACTACGCCTTGAATGGTTCCAGCATCAAGCGGGAAGATCGCGATTACTAGAACCAGAATGCGAAGCATATGAATAAGACGAAGCCGTCACGTCCTTCGTTGAGGGGAATCTACAAGGCCCAAGTGTTAGTGGTGCCAGTCCCCAACACAGCGGAACCCAGTGGAACTATCGCCTTCACCATTCAACCCGCCCCAGGCTCGGTTGGAAACGCGCACCGGCTGTTGGACACTGCTCCAAGCACCTCCGCGTCCTACTCGACGTTTCTCCGTCACCGCTGGTGGCCCTAACGGATCACGCATCGGGCTTTGGGCATAATATTTCGGATCATACCAATCAGCCACCCACTCCCACACGTTGCCCAGCATGTCGTACAGCCCCCACGCGTTGGCATCTTTCAACGCCACTGGTTGAGTTTGATGCTGTCCATACCATGCAATTTGATCTAACTTGACCTTGGGCAATGTGGAGCCTCCTGCGCGAGCGGCATATTCCCATTCAGCTTCGGTCGGCAAGCGCATCCCGATGGCCTGGCAGTAAGTCTTCGCCCGTTCCCAATCTAAATTTTCTACTGGTCGGTCAGCACCCTTGAAGACACTGGGATTCCACTTACTAACTCGAAAAAAGGCTGACTGAGTAACTTCTGTTTGTCCCATCCAGTAACTGTTACTAATCTCCACTTCATGCGCAGGATTCTCATCCAGATCACAAGGGGCATCCCCTGCGGAACAACCCATGATAAAGCGTCCCGCCGGAAGAAACACATATCGCAAACCATCTGCGGGATTCACTTCAACGCTGCCAACTCGCGTACCTTGCAAGCGCAGCAGTTCATTTTGAAGATCCTGAATCCGATTCATGGTGGAAGCTTGGCCCACCATACGAAGTTCCTCGCTGTGATCGCGCTCTTTCCGCCAATGCCAGCATAGATATAGCAATAGCCCGAAGACGAACAAACCCGCCAGACGAATAAGCCAGCGGCTCATATGGCGGCAAGCACCTGAAGGTCCAGCATGACACCGCGTTTCCCCACATTTTGTCCCACCGTTGAACCCAACACCGCCACCACGCCTTCACATTCGTGAATATGGCCGCAGTAGAAACGCACTGGCTGTTCTGTGGCAATAAATTGCGCCACCGCACTGCTTCCAAAATGCGCACCGGGCTTACTGCCATCGAGGGGCGTGTCTTTTGGCGGACAATGACAAATAAGAATCATAGGCTTCAATCCACGAAAAGAATCCAGGCGTTGGGCGATTTCTGCTTCACTGAATTCACCTGGTGTATGAAACGGCGTTGGATTGGAATACCCTAATCCGACTATGTGAAATCCGTCCAATTCCACGGCTTGTCCGTGCAAGGAACGAAAGCCGAATTGCTGGCAAAAATGGGTGATATCACTTTCGGATTCATGGTTGCCGGGCATCACAAACACCTTGTCTGCTCGCCGTCGCATTACTTCACCAGCCGCTTCCAAACCCCGAGCCCAACTCACTAAGTCACCGGCAGCAATATAGTAATCCGCTTCCATATTCATCAAGTGGGAGAGGGCTTTCAAGTCATTGTGAATGTCGGAAAAGATAAGTATCTTCACTGGAATAACCACTTGCTACTATCAAATGATCGCGCTCGACACTATTGAACGCCAAGTCGGCATTTCTCAGCGAAGATCTTAAGCCACAATCTCTTTCACCACATTCCCCGCCACATCCGTCAACCTAAAGTTGCGACCGCTATAGGGATAGGTCAGCTTCGTATGATCCAGGCCCATCAAGTGCAGCACAGTCGCGTGCAGGTCGTGGACATGCACTTTGTTTTCTACTGCCTGATATCCGAAATCGTCTGTTGCACCATACGCGATGCCGCCCTTTACGCCGCCTCCTGCGAGTAGCGTAAAGAAGCCTTCGTTATTATGGTTGCGGCCATTCTGCACGTTGATGCGGCCAGCTACTTCCGTCCAGGGTCTGCGACCGAATTCGCCGCCGATGATTACCAACGTTTCCTTCAGCAGCCCAGATGCTTTCAAGTCCTGTAGCAAGGCTGCAATGGGTTGATCTGCCTGTTGTGCCAACTTACGATGCACCATAATATCGTGATGGCTGTCCCACGGCTTATCGTTGCCGAAGTAGACTTGCACCACACGCACACCGCGCTCTACTAAGCGGCGAGCTACCAGACAGCCGCGCGCAAAATCACCGTCTCGAGTGGCTGACTTGATCTTCATTTCCGATGTATCGCGCATGCCCGTGACGCCATACCTTTCGCGCACCGCTTCCGGTTCCTTTGAGACATCGAAGGCATCCATTGCTTCGGCCTGCATGCGATAAGCGACTTCCATGGATTGAATGCGACCTTCCAATTGCGAATCGGGACCGCGCTTTTCCAGTTCTATGCGATTCAGCTTTTCCCACAGTTCCACGCGTTTCTTTTGTTCTTCCACGTTGCCGGAACGGCTGCGCAGATGTTGAATCATCTTTTCCGGATCGGTTTCATCGCAAGGCACATAGGTCCCTTGATAGACAGCCGGAAGGAAGGCGGAGCTCCACAATTGCGAACCGACATCGGGCACACCAGCGCACATGGAAATGAAGCCGGGCAGGTTACGATTTTCACTTCCTAACCCGTAAGTGAGCCACGCGCCCATGGATGGAAATCCTGGAATGATGCGGCCCACGTTCATCTGCAAGATGGCCTGCGGATGCGCGGGCAGGTCGGTATGCATGGAACGGATGACGCAAATATCGTCAATACACTGGGCTGTTTTCTGAAAGAGGTCGCTAACTTCTAAACCACTTTTGCCGTAGCGCTTAAACGGGAAAGGCGATTGCATCAGCTTGCCGCGTTCCTGTTTGGCTTTGGGGAAGTCGCCGGGCATGGCCCCACCGTTGAATTTGGTCAACATGGGTTTGGGGTCGAACGTATCCACTTGCGATGGGCCGCCGTTCAAGAACAGAAAAATTACTTGCTTGGCTTTGGGGGCAAAGTGCGGCGATTTCGGTAGCAATGATCCGGCATCTGCTTGCGCCTCTTTGGCGAGTAGACCGGCCAACCCCACCATCCCGAATCCGTTCCCTGCCTGCCGAAGTGCTTCCCGCCTGGTAATCATATATTCTCCGTTAATTCACAAACAACAGTTCATTGGAACTGAGCAATACCTGCGCGTACGGCAACCAGTTGGCTTGACCCTTGGCTACAAAATCGCGACCAATTTGAATTTCCTGGGCTGTGGCTTCACGCCCGAAAACAATACGGTAGGCTTGTCGAATTCGCTCATCCGTCGATTTCGCGGCAGCTAATCGCGCATTCAACGCCTTGGCCCGGCCTTCTAAAAATTCACTGTTCAAGAAGAACAACTGTTGCAGCGGGGTGGCCGTGGCAATGCGTTTTTCAGCGCTCAAATTGGGGTTTGGAAAATCGAACAGTGCCAATGTGCCGTCCAGTTTGCGGCGGCTGATGAAGCCATAAATAGAACGATGTTTGTTGGTAGTATTTTCCAGCGCCATGGGCGTTCCGCCATCGGATGGTTCCAGTTCACCAGCTACGCTGAGCAACGTATCGCGCATGGCTTCCGCATCTAAACGTTGTCGATTAGCTCGCCATAGCAGACGATTATCGGGATCAATGGCGAAGTTCGCCTCGGCATTGTCGGAACTCAATTGATACGTAGAAGACAGCATGATTTCCCGATGCAGCTTCTTCATGCTCCAGCCATTCTCCATGAAGTTACTAGCCAGGTAATCAAGCAGTTCAGGATTGCTGGGTGTTTCCCCCATGCGTCCGAAGTTACTCACGGTGCGCACCAGTCCATCCCCAAAATGATGCTGCCAGATTCGATTCACCATAACTCGCGCAGTAAGTGGATTGGTTGGGCTGGTAATGGCTTCGGCCAATTCCAGACGCCCGCTGCCGTTCTTAAAGGGTACTGGTTCGCCTGCTGAAAGTATGGAGAGAAAGGCACGGGGGGCCACTTCGCCCAGGTTTTCGGCAACGCCATTGATCTGTATTCGTTCGTCGATTGCAGTGGGATTATCCTTGATAGCGTGGGCAAAGGCATACTGCGAGGGTAAGTTAGTCTGTAACTCTTTCAGCTCAGCCCGCATATTACTCAAATACCCTTTCCATTGGCCTTCAAAGAAGCGTTCCACAGTGCCGTCGGAAGTCAGGTAGCCGCGATTCGGCCCGTAATAGAGCACGCCGTCTTCTTCCTGTTTGAACTCGCGACCATAGAAATCGTTGAAGAACAGATCACGCCAAAGGTAGAAGCGATCGGGCGGCAGTGCATAGGTCTCGCCCTTGGTATCAGGATCGTTGGTGGCTTTGGACGAAAGATTTTTTTCATCCACTTTCTTGCGCTCCTGGAACACAGCCAGGGCTTCTTGCTTGAACTGGCTTAAGTTGAATGATTCGTCGCGCCAACCTTTCAGATATTTGTTATCCAGGGGGCCAGTTTTTAAGTAAGTCACCCAGCGGCCCAGCGTAATTGCATCTAACTGATCGGCGGCAGCAACAGCGGCTACGGTCTGCGGCTTGGTTTCAACCAACACTTTACGAGCAGCACGGATATAGCGAGGGGAATCGGCGGCCAGCACTTCTGCCAACTGCGTTGCCTGATTGTGCAGGAAGCTTTGAATGCGCAACTTCAGTTCATCTATCTTCTTGGCCTGAGCTTTGTATATCTTCACATCGGCGGCTGGGGCAAGTTCAAACTCGGCGCGCTTGGTGCTGCTGAAAACGCCTTGCAGCGCGTAATAATCTTTGGTGGGGATGGGATCAAACTTGTGATCGTGACACTGCGCGCAGGCACCGGTGAGCGCTAAGAATCCGCGGGTGGTGACGTCTACACGGTCGTCATTGAGTTCGGGACTAAGACCGTAAAAACCCAAGCCCACAGCGAACTGATTGTTCTTTCCATCGGACTGAACTCCCAACTGATCGCCGGCAATCTGCGCCTTCACAAACGTGTTGTAAGGCATGTCCTGGTTGAAGGCTTGGATCACCCAGTCGCGATAACGGAATGAGTTCGGGTAAGGAAGTTCCACATCGCTATCAAGGCGATCATCGGCGTAACGGGCCACATCTAACCAGTAACGAGCCCACCGTTCGCCGTATTGTTTGGAGGCTAGTAACTTATCTACAATGTTGGCGAACGCTTGCGGGGCTGGATCTTTCACGAACGCTTCGGTAACTTCATAAGTGGGCGGCAGACCGGTTAGATCGAGGTATGCACGACGAATCAGATCGCGACGCTGTGCCGCTGCGTTTGGCTTCAATCCCTTCGAATCCAACTTCGCCATCACCAGGCGATCAATAGGCGTGGTGGCGTTCTTAACGTCAGGCAGGGTGGGCTTTATGACTGGTTGAAAGGCCCAGAACTTGCGCTGTTCGGCGGTAATGACGTACTTACTTTTGGCGGAAGAAGCAGTAACGGGCACTTCCGGCCAGAACGCACCGTCTTTGATCCAAGTGGTTAACAGCGCGATTTCGGCATCAGGCATTTTACCTGCGCCCATGGGCATTTTCATCTTGTCGTTGGTATGTTCAATCGCCTGAATAAGCAGACTCTCTTCGGGTTTGCCAGGGACCACGGCAGGACCAGTTTTCCCACCCTTCAAAAGTCCATTGCGCGAATTCATGGTGAGGCCACCCAGAGGCGCGGAGGAATGGCAGCCATAGCAGCGATTGGCCAGTATGGGACGAATCTTCATTTCGAATTGTTCGGCCTTGTCGGTTGGGGCCGCGAGTGCAGCTTGGCACAGCAGTAGGAAGAGGATTGTTAAACGGTTTGGAAGGTGCTTATCAAACATGGGGAATTCGCCACCTTGATCCTATCACGGCGGGGTTGGGCGCGGATTTAGCTCGGTGGGTGTGGGACGTTAAAATGATAGATTCGCCTGTATTTCTACGAATCGATCCTCTCCCAAAGATATTGTGCCTCCATACTTGATACACTTGGAGGCCATGAAAACAGCATTCCTGCTTCTAATGATTTCCGCCTTCGCCTTTGCAGCCGAAGGTACAGATGAAAAGGCTGTTCGCGCAGCCGTAACCAAATTTGTCGATGCCGCCCATGCGGGAGACGAGGCCACGCTCAACAGCTTGTTGGGGGATGGTCTAATCTACGCACACTCTAATGCGAAGATCGAAACCAAAGCTCAATGCGTCGCCGCACTCGTGAAGAGCAAACCTCACTTTGAAATGAAGCCGCACTCTACCGTTCAAATGTACGGTACTTCGGCAGTGGTTCACGGGGAATTGGTAGCGCACGGTATGACCGACGGCAAGGCCACCACCACCGCGCTTGATTACGTGATGGTTTGGGTGAAAGCTGGCAACGGCTGGAAGATGGTGGCTCGTCACACGGCCAAGCTTCCAGTCACTTAATGGATGAAACTGCAGTTGGCTCAGTGACTGAAGTTTGAGCCAACGGTAGCCGAATATGGAACCGGGCCCCGCCACTGGTCGCACGCGTGGCCCACATATCTCCGCTATGTTCCAGGATGGTTTGTCGGGAAAGGGCTAAGCCCAAACCTAACCCGTTCTTCTTCCCAAAACTCACAAAGGGTTGGAATAGTTGATCGCGAATTTGTGGGGAAATCCCCGGGCCTGTATCTTCCACCGTGACTTCCACCGAACCCTTATCGGCAATGGCCGTTACAATAATGGCCCCGCCGTTCAGCATCATCTCAAGTGCGTTTTCAATCAGATTGTGGAACACACGTTCCACGCGAGCGCATTCCATGGTGACGTCCAAGGGCGGCTCAGCTTTCAACGTGATGACAACATTTTGCGACCGGGAACTATCGGCATGCGCGGCAATCACGTATCCCAAAATTTCCGTTAATTCTGTTGTTTCGCGCTCCGCCTGCTTACCCCGACTCACTCGTAACAGATCTTCCAACATATTGGAAATGCGTCGCGACGCCTGGTAGATATTGCCCGCCAGCCGCTTCATTTGTGGCGCTGAAAGTTCCGCATCTACCATCATCTCCGCACCGCCGTAAATAGCTGCCAACGGATTGCGCAAATCATGCACAATGGAACTGGCCAGCCGTCCGATGGTGGAAATCCGTTCCTGACGAATCAACTCCTGACGTGTGCCCTGCAACGATTCCGACATGGAATTAAAGGTTGCCCCCAACCTTCCCAACTCATCGCCACCAGCATCGGCAGGGACACGAATGGAATAGTTGGATCGGGCTATTTCCGCCGCTGCACGATCCAGTTGTTGAATGGGGCGCAACATGCGACGTGATAAGAAATAGGAAATGGTTAAGCCTATCAGTAAGGCCGCAAACCACATTAAAAACAGGTTCTGCCGTAAATCCTGAATGCGCCGTGCCGCTGCGTCGGAAGAACGGGTAATGGATAGCTGACCCACGGGCTTGCCTTCAAGATCGACCAGGCTTTTGACGAATGGTGCCATCTCTGGCTTTTGCCCCACTGTTAAAGTCGATGCAAAAATCTGCGTGCTGTCCTTGAAGACAAAATCGCTTCCACCGGTGGAATCTTTCAGACGGGCAGCCACTTTGCCGGTCACCGGATATCCAGCCACCAACACATTAATCAGCAATTTCCCCCGAGAGGAATCTACATACACCGGAGTCAACACCAACTGAAAAAGCTTGTTTTCCTGAACTCGAAATCCTGAAACCTGTTGCGGAAATACGTCTCGCACGCGAGCCACCACGGGCCAGGAAGCGGGCAATACAGAAGGTGAATCGGAAGCCAACGCCGCAATGATAGTGCCGTTGGGATCGGTGACAATAAAGAACGATCCTTCTTCTGCGCGCTGCTTTACGGTTTCCCAAACTTCGGTGGCACTATCGCGAATGGTAGCTACATCGTGAGTTCCAAAGGCTGCCCGCACGTTGGGAAGAGAACTGATAATTTGCGACGTGGCACCCAGCATTTCCTGCCTTGCCCGCCAAACAGATTCATAGGTCTGAAAGCTGGCTGCAACTTCGTCGTTATGGCTCAATAATGCTGTCTCCGCAGCGTGACGTTGCACCACCCATGCTGCCGTGCCGAACATAGTGGTCAGCAGGATAGCAGTGGATAGCCAGAGTCGAGTTAGAATGCCGAAACGTGGCACGTTAATTTACTCCGCCAGGATAGACTTTTTCATCCACCGGATAATCTTTGCCAAATTTATTCTTGTGCGGTAATCCCACATGGCCCGCTTCGGATAAGGAGAATCGACCCAACGCCGTGGCTGAATCACCAATGCGGACGCGCCGTTCCAGCAATTTCAAGGAAGCATCGGTAGACCGTTCGTGCCACACGCGCAACTGATATTCACCAGCCGGGGCATCGTTAATGGTAAAGCGTCCATCCTTGCCGGTAAGGGCGAACCACGGCGTCGGCGTCACTACCACCACGGCGCTCATATTGGAATGGATGTTGCAGAAAATTCGCACCACTCCACTGCGCCTAAGCACTACCTTTTGCGTACTTCCCGGAGGATACAATCCAGTGTCAAACGGTTGGCCGCTAAACGTGGAAAATGCGTTATGAAAAATGGGGTCGCCATTGGGCAGGTTTAACTCACTACCAACGGGCACTACCAGCACATGGGGCGTGAAACGTTTGTTTTTCTGGTTGATGGTGTAGGATCGCCGTTGCGCCAATGGTGCTGGACCACCCACCGGTTCCAGCCAAACCACCACACCGGAATAATCCTTTTGGCGCATTACGGTAGCTTCGTTGGAACCAATGAGTTCAAACTCGCCGGAAACAATTCCGGCATGGGCCGCAGTGGCCAGCGCGAGACTAAAACATGTACGCGATAGCCAAATCATAGCGTTGGTTGATTCGTGTCCCCTGGCTCAAATACAGCGAACGTAGATGCTCTGCCTCAAAGCTTAGGACAACATTCGGAGCAATGCGGAACATCACATTTGCTGTTGCCTGCCGGTTGCGTGCATTCTGTCCGATAGCCAAATCGGAATTGCGATCATCGTGGATTCCAGCCATCAGGTTGAATGTCAAACGATTTGTCGCGGCAATGCTCCACTGCGCCCAACCACCTTGGCTGTGCACGGGGATGGCAACACCGCTGGGCAGCACTCGCAATCCGTTGCGCAAGGCGCCCATGTGCTGAATATTTTCACCACTCCAGAAGATTCCTGTCAATTCTAATTGGCGAACAGGACGCACCAGCCAATCAATGGAAACCAGTCGCGATGGAATACTTTGGCCGGTAGTGCGCAAGTGAGTCTGGCTGGTGGAAAAACCCGGTGCAATTTCAATGCGACGGTCACCGTGCGTATACGCCAACTCAAAGCGGCCTTGTGGCGCCGGACGGCGGCGATCCACCAATGCGCCAAAAGCAGATCCTAAATCGTCAGAAGTCTGCATGATTCCCACTTGCGCTTTGAAAGTGGTGGCAGAGCTCAATTGAAATCGTTGCTCGAAGCGCACCTGCGGTTGCCAGCGCCATAAATTGCCGGCACTGGTCAAAGGTGAGACGCCAACGTTAGACAACGAATTAGGATCACGCGGCGAAAAAATAGGTTTCTCATATCCAAAGCGAACGCTGCTGGATGACCAGGCAAAGTCAATCGCCCCTGTGCGAATGCGCGGTGCCAGCGTGGTGCCTTCAATATTGCCATCCCAGAAATCCATAAAGATGTTCCCGCTTACCTTGGCCCCCAAAACAGTGAGTGGACCATCGTACTTAATGCCGATGATGGATTGCTTCAGCGATACTGCGGCATTCATGCGCGAGGGTGCCAGGCTGGCCGTAGTGCTGTAATCGGCACCACCATTGTGCCGCATGATGGCGTAGGTGTTGAACAATGCCATCCCAGTAAGACGCAAGGGAAACTTCTGCGTCGCTTCCACTTTGGTTTGGGCCTGTTCTTCTACCCGACGTTCCGTAACATCCAGACGCTCTTCCACAGAAGGCTTGGCTTCTTCGACTGGCAATGGCGTGGGACCTTCCAGCTTGATGCGCAGTCCGCGGACCTCATCGCGCAGAACTTTATTTTCCCGTTCCAGGTTATCTAATCTTTCCAGGATCTTTTTCAAGTCAGCAGAATCCTGTCCCCATGCGCAAAGCGCTGCTGCAACAACAGCCACGACCAAGCTACGCACGAAGTAGTTCCTCTAACTTGCGGCGGACTTCCACCGGGGAATAAGGTTTGGCGAAGAAGGCATTGGCCCCCAAATCAAGGCTGCGCTTAGCCGCACCGTTTTCCGTACAGCCGCTGAGGACAAGCACCGGAAGGCTGGAAAATTTTTTTAAGGACCGTAGATGTGCAATCAGCTCAAAGCCATCAAGGATAGGCATATTCAGATCGGTTAACACGGCGCAAACATTAGCGCCAAAATCACCCTCTAGATAGTCTATTGCTTTTCGACCATCGGCGACCACCATGGTCTCAAGATTAGCAATGCCCGCCAGCGCCACTTCCAGCGGAGTGATGGCCATAGGGGTGTCTTCGACGATGAGTGCAGTGCGGGTCATGGTAGGAACCGCCGTAAATCGCTACGCTCGCAGGCAAGTGGGCAATGCCACTTAGTTTGCCCGCATCCCTGAAGACACTCCAACCTTTGTTGGGGTAGCCTGTGGTCGAAAGACCGCTCCCTAGCGGTCACGGCTCGCAAACGCCGATTGCTCCCCAGGCGGACCTCAAGCCAATCCTATTAGCCTTGATTTCCGAAAAAACTGGCTATCCGGAAGAAATGCTGGAACCTTCGATGGCGCTTGAAGCGGATCTTGGAATCGATTCGATTAAGCGCGTCGAGATTTTTTCGGCACTGCAGGAACGTGTTCCTGGAATGCAGGAGATGGATCAGACTGAGATTGCCGGGTTGCGAACGATCGGCGACATTATTGCTCATCTGGGCGTGAGTGCACCGCTCCCTCTCGGTCTCGTCTCGCAAACACCAGCGGCGCCTTCGACCGATCTGAAGCCCCTCCTCCTGGCTTTGATTTCTGAAAAGACTGGGTACCCGGAAG
>JANMWO010000648.1:0-12571 GCA_031394025.1 Acidobacteriota bacterium | reverse complement strand
TGTTTCCAGGTGCGACCCCCATCAATTGTCCGGGCACACAACACACGACCTTCCTTTGAATTCGATTTAGCTGCCGTCAGAAAAATGGTCATGGTGTTGACCCCATCCACAATATAATCGGTGCGGGCAGCAATGCCTTTGGTTCCGAAATCGGGAAGTAGAAACGGGCCGTTCCAGGTCTTGCCGCGATCATACGAATAGGCAAAGCGCGACGGCCCAACATGGATGTCTGCCATACGAGCTGTGAACGCAAAATTCGGATCCATAAAATTGATGGCAGTTTTCAATTGCGTCACCGGGTTGCCATCGGATTCCGTTGCCACACCAGCCTGCTTCAATCCCGGAGGCGGCTTTAAGCCTTGGGGCTTTTCCGTGGTCCAGGTGACGCCGCCGTCAAGGCTGCGGGCCAACAAATGCTCGGCAGGCTTATTGAAATCAATGGCGTGGTTGGTTTCAGAAAATTTGAAATAGCCAGCCTCAAAGCCGACCACTACTTCATTTCCCCAAGACCAAATGTGATGATTGGCGGGCCATCCGCCGTAACGGCCAGGCTGGCGATAGACGGTATGATTTTCAACCGCAGCAGAAAGAGTCAGTAAAGAAAGGATGCCCAGTAGCGGACCTCTGAGCGAATACGGAAGGCGTGTCATGCGAATGCCAGTATATCCGATTGCCAGTATATTTAAAGTGGGAGAGGCATCTTTACTTTCGTTCGTTGAACAAAATCGAAATTAAAGCGCGCTAACCGTCAGCACCAGCTTATTGAAATGTTGCCGATCGAGCGACTTTGAATTGGTGATTCGCGAACGCAGCACCTGAACAAATTCGGTTGCCTCGTTGGTTTCCACGGGATACAAATCCAGGGAAATTGTTTGCTTCCCTTCATCCATCGCTTTCACCGAGTCGGCGTTGGCAAACCCAACAATAACGGCATCGCCGTTGGGAATGCGATGCACTTCGAAGCCCAGGAAAGCGGGCTTGGCAAACAGTCCCGTCTCACGGGATACAGGGCTGTAGCAATAGCCGTAGTAGGCGTCTTTCAGTGCACTGATCAATTCGCCTTCTAAATTAATTGGAATCAGCTTTACTCCATTTTTAGTGCGAGCCGATTCCCTGATTGGGGTATCGTACATTGCGGCAGTGGTGGCGAATCCGCCACTCAATGTTTGCGGACTGGTGATTGTTACGTTGGCCATTAGGTAGCTTCTATTTTACAACGAACGCGCAACGGCACCACTAGCTGCGATAGCATGTGAGTTTCCCAATGACACGACGAACACTTTTTACTATCCTGGTGCTGGGTGCTTTTGCCTCCGCTGAAGAGTACACTTTGGGCCCTGATTCTCAGCGTCAGCCCAACGTTCCACGCGGCGTGGTGACTGCCTATAAATGGAACACGTCGAAGCTGTATCCAGGCACTGTGCGCGATTACTGGATCTACGTGCCGTCGCAATACAAGGCTGATAAACCGGCACCGGTAATGATTTTCCAGGATGGTGGAGGCTATATTGGCGAGACCGGCCAATCGCGCATTCCCATTGTTTTTGACAATCTGATTCACAAAGGCGAAATGCCTGCCACTATCGGAATTTTTATCAATCCCGGGGTAATGCCCGCCACCAGTGATCAGGCCCAGGGTCGCTACAACCGCAGTTTTGAATACGATGCCGTTTCCGACCTGTATGCCCGCTTTCTGCTGGAAGAAATGTTGCCTGAAGTCAGAAAGTCTTACAACCTGTCCAAAGATCCTAACGATTTCGCCCTTGCTGGCGGCAGTTCTGGAGGCATTGCTGCATTCGTAGCGGCTTGGCAGCGGCCTGATTCGTTCCATCGCGTACTCAGCTTCATCGGCAGCTATACCAACCTGCGCGGTGGGCAGATTCTGAGTTCCATGATCCGCAAGACGGAACCAAAACCACTGCGGGTTTATCTTCAGGACGGCAAAAACGATCAGAACATTTATGGCGGCAATTGGTTTATCGCCAACGAAGACATGTACTCCGCTTTGCAATATGCCGGTTACGATTCAACTTTTACGATTGGCACTGAGGGCCACAATATGAAGCAAGGCGGTGCCATTATGCCCGATGCTTTGCGTTGGTTGTGGCGCGATTATCCCAAGCCCATTGTGCGATCAAGAAAAGCCAGTCCTCGGCAATACGTGATGGAGATCATTGACCCGGAGAAAGATTGGGAGCTTGTATCCTCTGGGCACCAGTTCACGGAAGGTCCAGCAGTGAACAAACAGGGTGAGGTTTATTTTACCGATATCCGCAAAAATCAGATCCACAAGATTGGGCTGGATGGCAAGGTAACTTTATTCAAAGAAGATACAGGCGGCACCAACGGTTTGAAGTTTGGACCCGATGGACGGCTTTACGGCTGTCAAAATGGGCGCAAGCAGATTGTAGCGTTTGATACGAATGGGAAGGAAACAGTAATAGCAGAAGGCGTGAATTCCAACGATCTTGCCATTACCGCGAAGGGCGAAATCTACTTCACAGAGCCCCCTACCAAGCGTGTCTGGTTCATTGATGCCAAGGGTGCAAAGCGGGTGGTGCATGAAGGAATTACTTTCCCGAATGGAATCCAATTGACGCCAGATCAAACCATGCTCAACGTGGTGGACATGCGCGGCAAGTGGGTTTGGTCGTTTCAAATTCAACCGGATGGTTCTTTGATCAACGGGGTGCCGTTTCATCGCCTGGAAACAGCTGACGAAAGCGGGGAATCGAAGGGGGATGGAATGACCATGGATACCGAAGCGTATTTGTATGTAGCCACCGAATTGGGAATCCAAGTGTGCGATGCGCCAGGGCGCGTGGTTGCCATCATCAACAAACCGCAAGCCGCATGGTTATCGAACGTGGTGTTTGGCGGCCCGGATATGAAGACGCTCTATGTGACCAGTTCCGATAAGGTTTATAAACGAGCGATGAAGCATCAGGGTATTGCCGCCTGGACGGTGATGAAGCCACCGCAGCCGCGTTTATAACAGCCGCATTTATAACAGGAGCCCATCCATGATTGAATATGTTGACGCACCACCTGAAGTCCGGCAAGTTTATGACGATATCATGGCAGTCCGGCAAACGGATTACATCAACAACTTTTGGAAAGCTCTAGCCCATGATCCGGTAACTTTGCGCCGAACCTGGGAAAGCATCAAGCAAATTATGGGACCCGGCGGCGCGCTGGATCCGCTTACGAAAGAGATGCTCTACATTGCCGTGAGCGTAACCAACCAGTGCGGATATTGTATTGCTTCCCACACGGCGGCCGCCCGCAAAGGCGGCATGACAAATGAAATGTTTGGCGAACTGATGGCCGTGGTGGGCATGGCCAATGAGACCAACAAACTGGTGACAGGATATCAGGTGGAAATTGATGAACGCTTCAAAAATAAATAAAGCACTACTGACAATTCTGGCCACAGCCGGTTTGGCGAATGGACAGGAACCACCGTCAGCCGCAATATCCAATGGTGCGATCACTGCAAAATTCTATTTACCCGATGCCAAGACAGGATATTACCAGGGCACACGCTTTGATTGGTCAGGCCAGATATACAGCCTGCGCACGGCCAACCACGAATACTTCGGGAAGTGGTTTGATAAATACGATCCCAAATTGCATGACGCCATCATGGGACCGGTGGAAGAGTTTCGAACCAAAGAAGCGGGACTGGGTTTCGACGAAGCCAAGGCCGGGGATACCTTTATTCGCATTGGTGCAGGAGTTGTTCGCAGACCAGACGACAAGCCCTACCAGACCTTTAAGACCTACGAAATTGTCGATGCTGGCAAGTGGACGGTGAAGCATGGGAACAATTGGATTTCGTTTACGCATCAACTGCGCGACGGCAAGGGATACGCATATCGCTATACAAAAACCATTCGCTTGATGGCTGATTCGCCGAAGATGGTGATTGAGCATTCCCTGAAAAACACTGGGAAAAAGCGCATTGAAACGACGCAGTACAATCACAACTTCTTTGTGATGGATGGCCAGCCCACCGGACCTGCATCGAACGTGACGTTCCCTTTCGATCTGAAACCAGTAAGGGCATTTCAAGGCGGAATTGCCGAATCGAATGGCAAGCAGATTAGTTACAACTCAGAATTGAAACCCGGACAAAGTGTGATTGCCGAATTCACTGGATTTGGAGCCACTTCGGCAGACTACGATATTCGTGTTGAGAATCGGCAAGCTGGTGCTGGCGTCCGAATCCGAGGTGACCAACCCTTGTCGAAGCTGGTGTACTGGTCAATCCGCACAGTGTTCTGCCCCGAACCCTACATTGAAATGAAAGTAGAACCGGGCCGCGAGTTCAAATGGAAATACGATTATGAGTTTTACGATATTGCCAAGCAGTGAAGAATGGGAGTTGCGGGTTCAACTGGCGGCAGCCTACCGCATCATTGAACATTTGGGATGGTCAGAGCTGATTTGGACCCACACTACAGTTCGTGTGCCGGGCCCTGAGCATCATTTTCTGATCAATCCCTACGGGTTGCGGTTCGATGAGATTCGGGCTTCCAACCTGCTAAAAATTGATCTGAATGGAAATCTGGTTGCAGGTCAGCCACAGCAGGCGTTCAATCCAGCAGGGTTTGTGATTCATAGTGCCATTCACATGGCTCGGCAAAACGCCCGTTGCGTTATGCACACGCACACCACGGCGGGCATGGCGGTAGCGGCGCTGCAATGTGGGTTGCTGCCCATCAGCATGTACGCGTTGGGTTTCTTTGAACAAGTTGCCTATCACGATTTTGAAGGTCCAAGCACTGAGATCGACGAACGGCAGCGGATCGCTAAGAACCTAGGAACTCTCGATGTGATGGTGATGCGCAACCATGGATTGCTGGTTTGTGGCGAGTCCATTGGGCAGGCATTCGTCCGCATGTACCGTGTGGAACGCGCTTGTCAAATCCAATTAGCGGCCCAGGCAACCGGTGCTGAATTGATTGTGCCCCCACGTTCTGTTTGCGAATTGAGCCGTGAAAAGAGCGATTCGTTCCTGTCTATCCAAGAGAATGAGGGCTGGTATAGCGGCATCCCGAATCCTGAATTCGATGCGATGGTACGGCTGATGGATCGTAAAGACCCATCCTACAAGAGCTGAACCTCTGTTTCTAGAAGCTCTTTTTGAAAAGCTAAACACTTTACCTAAAGTACTTTGCGTGCTCTGGTATACTAGCGAATGAAGGGGGACGCTTCGTCAGCCTATGAACCGTCGCTTAAAATTAGTTGTAATTGCTTTTTCTTTCCTTTTAGTGAGCGCATTGCTCGCTGGTGCTATGGCCAGCAAGACTGCCAGCCCTGAGGAAACCTACCGACACATGGGTGTCTTCAGTGAAGTGCTCAGCCGCATTAAAAGTGAATATGTTGAAGAACCCAATATGGGTGTGGTCAACCTTGGTGCCATCAATGGCTTACTGGAATCACTGGATCCTTACGCCAGTTACATGAGCGCCGACCAATACAAACAGTATCAGCGGGAACAGAACTCGAAGAAAGCCAGTGTTGGGCTGCGCATGGCTAAACGTTACAGCATGCTTTCTATTATTGACGCCGTCCCCATGTCCCCGGCTGCCAAAGCTGGATTAGGAACTGGCGACATGGTGGAAGCAATCAACGGAGTCTCCACGCGCGACATGCCACTTGCTTATGCCGATATCATGCTTCAGGGCGAAGCAGGTTCTAATGTGGAACTGACTGTGTTGCGTTTTCGTAAACCAGAGCCCCAGAAAATCACCCTGGTCCGCGCCGCCATTGTTTTTTTGCCAGTCACGGTTAAAATGCTTGATAACAATATTGGCCATATTCGTGCCACCAGTTTGAGCGATGGAAAAGTTGCTGAAATCGCCAGTGCGGTGCAGAGCTTAGCGAAACAAGGTGCCAAGAAGATGGTTTTGGATTTGCGTCATTGCGCCTATGGCAGTCCTACGGACGGCATCGCCCTGGCCAATTTGTTTATGGATAAGGGAACGATCAGCTATTTAGTAGGCCAGAAGAATGCCCGTCAAAATTTTGAAGCCGATAGTTCCAAGCAGATTTGGAAAGATGGATTGGTGGTAATCACCAATCGTGGAACTGCCAGTGGTGCCGAAGTTGCCGCTGCTGCATTGATGGATTCCAAACGTGCCGAAGTGGTGGGCGAGCGCACTTATGGTGACGCGGGACTTCGCAAAGCTTTGACCATGGATGATGGTGGAGCGGTGATCCTCACAGTGGCGAAGTATTATTCTCCGTCCGGGAAAGCCATCCAGGACAATGCCGTAATGCCGTCTGTCCCCTTGCTGGAACAACTGGAACCACAAGCCAGCGAAGACGAAGAGGAGCCGCCTGCCACAGTTCCGGCAACCATCGAACCCAAGAAGAATACTGAAGATGAGTTGCTGAAAAAAGCGATTGAAGTTCTGGTTAAAGGGAAGCCTCCATTGACCGATGAACAAGCAAAAACTGTAGCTGATGGACAGAAAAAACTGGGCAAGGAAGCCGATTCGGCACCTGAGCTTGGGCCGTTGCACATTCCGAAGAAGTAATACAGGTCTTAAATATTAATGCCCATCTACGAATATCTATGCTCGAAATGTGGAACCACATTTGAGAAGATTCAGAAGTTTTCCGATGACCCGATAAAGATTCATGAAGATTGTGGCGGAGCAGTAGAAAAAATGCTCTCCGCCCCGGCATTCCAATTCAAAGGTACCGGTTGGTACGTCACCGATTACGCCAAAGGTTCGGCCCCTGGTTTAGCTTCCGCTAAGCCCAAAGAAGGCGGCCCCGAATCTAAAGAAACGAAGGAATCGAAGGATTCAAAGAGCACTTCGACGGAAACTAAACCAGCGGTCACCACAACCACTACTCCGGCTTCCACCACTTCTTCTGACAAAGCGTGATGCCAAGCGCGACGCCGCTCACAGTTAGTCCGGCCAAAGCATCCACCACATAGTGATACCTGCCGTAAACGGTGGCTACTGTGATCAGACACGCAAGGACGAGGAAGCTGCCCCACAGCCATCGGCGATTCGGTAATGCCGACCAAAGCCCGATCACTGCCCCAAATTCCGCCGATACGTGCGCACTTGGGAATACTGACGTGTGAATGCCGTAGCCACTCAGCATGTCGAAATTAAATTGTCGGAATATGGTGTTGAACCCAGGCACATTGTCCAACGAAAAAATGGTTCGAGGCGGTTCCGAAGGAAAGTATGGAAACAGTGAATAGCTCATGAAAGCGCCCAATAGAAAGCTGAACCAAAAGGCGTCTAAACGGTCCTGCCGTTTCATTACAGTGAGTAGGATCACGGCTACCAAAGGCGTCGGTGATGCTAAAGAGTAAGCCATTTCTAATACAGAAGGGATCAGCGGCCCAAAAAATTCAATCGCAGGTTGAATGACCGGCAGCACCACACGGTCCAGCGCAATCCAGGAATTTTCAAGATCGTGTGACCCCATCGGCTGCGCGAACCAGCCCATTTCCCGATATGCAAGCAGCACCAGCGGCAATGGAAAGAATCCGCGTAAACCAAGCAGCAATGCGCTGCCGCCCTGCCCTTCCACAGCAGCCAATAAAAGCAGCCCCGCAAAAATCAAAACGTTGATCCCAACCGTGACAATGGGGATGGGTGCCCGAAGCTGCAAAGTGCAAGCCAGCACCGACGTGTAGGCGAAATACACTATTAAAAGAATTTCACTGCGCCGAAAGCGAATCTTCACACGGGATACAATACCATGAGAATAGTTATATGCCTACACGCCGACACTTTTTGCAAACAGCAGCAGCCGCACTTCCATTGAGTGCCGCGCAAACCACACGCTCCGCCAATGACCGCATTCAAATTGCGACCATCGGACTAGGAGGAATGGGAACTGGGGATACACAATCGTCCCTTGCCAATGGAGCCAAATTGGTAGCCGTAGCCGACATTTACCAAGGTCGCCTCACCCGCGCCCGGGAATCGTTCGGCAACGACGTGGCCATTACTCGCGATTACCGTGAAGTGCTTGCCCGTAAAGATGTCGACGCAGTGATCATCGGCACTCCCGATCACTGGCACGCACGCATCGCCACGGAAGCCATGCAAGCGGGCAAAGATGTCTACGTGGAAAAGCCGATGGTTCAAAAATTGGAAGATGGCTTGCCTCTGGCGGAAGTGGCCAAGGCGACCGGGCGCATCTTGCAAGTAGGCAGTCAGCGGGTCAGTTCCGTCGTCTTCAAAAAAGCGCAAATGCTGCTGGAATCCGGTGCTATCGGTGAATTAAATATGGTGGAAGCGTGGTGGGATCGCAACTCGGCCATCGGCGCCTGGCAATATTCCATCCCAACCGATGCGACCCCGGAAAATATTGATTGGGACCGCTTCATCGGTGCAGCTCCCAAGCGTGCCTTTGAACCAACCCGTCTGTTCCGCTGGCGTAATTATCAGGATTATGGAACCGGCGTGGCTGGTGATTTGTTCGTCCATCTTTTCAGCGGCATGCACTTCATCACTGGTGCGATTGGACCAGAACGGGTTTACGCCACCGGCGGTCTTCGATATTGGAAAGACGGTCGCGATGTGCCAGATGTGATGTTGGGTGTTTATGATTACCCGTCCCGCGGCAAAATGCCAGCATTCAACTTGGCTCTGCGCGTAAACTTCGTCAATGGTGCCGGGGAAACTTCCGGGTTCCGCTTCGTGGGAAGTGAAGGGATTATGACCGTGGATAACGGCGTTACCGTTTCCAAACAACCACGCGAAAGTGAACCAGGATACACCGTAGGACAATTTCCTAAAGCTGTGCAGGATCAATATTTGAAGGAATACTACGCCAAGTATCCTCGACAGAATCCTACTGCCGATGCCATGCGCCCCGCAAACCAGGAAAAGTATTTGCCGCCCCCAGGTTATAGCGATCATATGGATCACCATCGCAATTTCCTTGAAGCTGTGCGCAGTCGCAAACCAGTTACCGAAGATGCGCTGTTCGGAATTCGAGCCGCAGGGCCAGCCCTGTTGAGCAATATGAGCGTGTTCAACAAACGCGCCTACAATTGGAATCCCGAAGCTGTAAAGATCGCCGGCTAAACGACTATGGCGAACGAAAGGATCCGCTTAGGCTTAATCGGCGCGGGCGGCATGGGGAGTGGCGACGTGCAATACGCACTGGGGCTTCCCAACACGGAACTGACCGCCGTGGCTGATCTCTACACCGGCAGGCTGGATAGAGCCAAGGAACGTTGGGGCAGCGGCCTGTTCACCACCCGTGACTACCGTGAAGTGTTGGCATCGAAAAATGTCGATGCCGTGATCATCGCCACGCCCGACCACTGGCACTCTCGAATCACAATTGAGGCTCTGCAAGCAGGCAAAGACGTCTATTGCGAAAAGCCCATGGTGCATCGCATCGGCGAAGGTTTGAAGGTGGTGGAAGCCCAAAAGCGAAGTGGCCGGATTCTTCAAATTGGAAGTCAATACGTCAGTTCGCTGGTATTTGAAAAAGCCCGGCAACTGCTCAATGAAGGTGCCATCGGTGAGCTGAATATGGTGGAGGCATGGCTCGATCGCAATACAGCATTGGGCGCCTGGCAATATTCGCTGCCTACCGATGCAAATCCGAATACGGTGGATTGGGATCAGTTCCTGGGCAATGCTCCCAAGCGACCCTTCGATCCAGTACGCTTCTTCCGCTGGCGAAATTATGATGATTATGGCACGGGCGTGGCTGGGGATCTGTTCGTCCATTTGTTGAGTGGGCTTCATTTGGTAACCAATTCCATTGGTCCCAAAAAGGTTTATGCCACTGGTGGAGTTCGCTTCTGGAAAGATGGTCGCGATGCTCCTGATGTGGTGCTGGCACTGCTCGATTATCCAAAGACTGCGGCGCACTCGGAGTTCACCATGGCTTTGCGAGTGAACCTAGCCAGCGGAACAGCGCAGGAACAATTCGGATTTCGCTTTGTTGGCAGCGGAGGTCAAATGGTGACCACCATGGCCGGTATCACCTTGAATCGAACGCCCAGGGAAACCGAACCTGGGTATAGCATTGGGACGTTTTCTGCAAAAGGGCAGAAAGAATTTCTGGCAAAGTATCGCACGCAGTATCCGCAAATACGCGCTGAGGCAGATTCCATGCGACCCTTAGCCGAACAAAAATACACCCCACCGGCTGGACATAACGCGCATGTGGATCATCACAAAAATTTCCATCAGGCAGTTCGAAGCCGCAAACCATTTGTGGAAGATGGAGTTTACGGATTCCGCGCCGCTGGGCCAGCATTACTCTGCAACATGAGTTTGGCTGAAGGCCGAGCGATTCATTGGGATCCTGAAAAAATGATGATTGTTGACGGAACGCAAAAATAGGCCAGACGTCGCCGCCTGGCCTGGAAAAAAAGGAGATTTCTGAAAAGAATACAGGAAAGGAAGAAAACACCAAACTTGCCATGCTTCACTCACTTTTCCGAAGGTGGTGGCCTTAGGTTAAGGCTCGCTTCGGAGTTCGTTTTGTGTTGCTTGCAAAGTTAGAATAAGGGTTGGAATTGTTTGCCCCTATGGTGGATTCGTACCGATTCGATCAAAACCAAAGCGCTGCTATTGCCCCAACTGAAAGACTAGTACAAAGTGGAATAAAGCGCGTGAACCTGATCCACAATCGGTTGTGGCACCAAATGTTTCCAAGGTTCCTGCGCCAAAATCCTTCGCCTGACTTCGGTCGCTGAAATGTGACCCATATCCGCTACCAGGGGCAATGGATGAATGCGGGTCCGCAATCCAAACGGAGGATAAAAGTCGCCAGCCCTAGAAGCCACCAACATCTCATATTCATCCAATTGGCTGGCCAACGCCCCCGGCGTTCCATAATCCCAACCCACCACTCGTTCCGCTGCATCACGACCGCACAGCACCATTAATCGCGTACTGTAGGGGTCCAACACCCGGTATTCGCGAGCCATATCAATAAACAACCCGCCTTCGGATTGCGCCACGGAAAACCGATCCTCGCCATCCAGGGCAGCAGCCACCAGCAACATTCGTTCCATGGGCCCAACGCCATCGTAGGTCTTGTGCGGAAAGTCCTGCGGCATAACAAAAACAATTTCATCGCCGTAAATCAATGCCCGCTTGGCCATCTCTAAATGAGCCACCGTCGGCGGATGAAAGCTGCCTGGAAACAGCACAACGGTTCGTGGAGATAATTCTGCGGTTCTATGAAAAAAGCGCACGTTTTTTCATGGTACCGCAGGTGTTCGATAACCTTTCAGGAAACTTCGTAGCGCGGTGTGACGTCAGTAAACAGATATTGCGCAAGAATAGAGTAAGAAGAGGGATTTAGAAAATGTTCACTTGGATATGTCCAACCTGCGGCCGGGAAGTGCCACCGTCTCAAAGCGAGTGCATGAACTGTGCTCCCAAAACGGCAGCCCCAACTGCACCTGCACCCACCCCGGTTGTCCAACCGATTGCGCCGCCCCCTGCAAACACGGAAGTGAAAGGCTATGCGCCGGCCCCAACGTATCAGGCCCCTGTGTATCAGGCACCTGTAGCTTACGCGCCGCCTGCGGTTCCGCCAGCACCAGGACTTCCACCCTGGTTGATCACCCTCATGGTCTTTGGTGGACTTTTAGGTCTTGGCGCAGCATTCTATTTCCTCTACCTGCCAAGTTCAAAGAAAGAAGTTGAGACAGTTGCCGCCACACCCACTGCGGAACCAGCCACGACTCTCAAATCAAACCCCATCGGGAAACAATTGGAATTAAGCGGAGTTCGTATATTGGAAGATGCCCGTCAAAAACTGCAAGTTCGAATGATCGTCATCAATCACTCCGCAGCGGACATGGGCGAGGTCAAAATGAAAGTTACCCTGTCATCCGGTTCAGGCACTGGACCGTCTACAACCATCGGCACTTTTCCTATAACAGTCAGTGATCTTGGACCCATGGAAGCCAAGGAAGCAAAGGGATCCATTGCTACAAAATTGCGCGCCTATGAATTGCCCGATTGGCAGTTCCTAAAAGCCACGGCGGAAATTATTGAATAGTTTTCAACCAACCTCAGAAATCACTGGATGAGTGATTTTTGCACCGCCCCACATCTTGGCCAAAGCCTGTTGCCGAAAACCGACGATGTTCACTAATTGCCGTTTGACGATTGGCTGCGCCAGTCCGCCCAACATTCCAAACGGCAACGTATAATCCACCACATCTCTTACGGCAATGCCTTCCGACGTTTGCTCGAAAGTGTGCAAGTGGTGCCATCGTGTGTAAGTGCCGCTGCTCTGTTCGTCAATGAATCGCATGGGCGGGCTGTATCTGGAAATCATAGTAGTCCACGATAGCGGAACTCCCATCAAGCGAAATTTGTAGTGGATCAAAGCACCGGCACGCATAATCACCTGTTCGGGATTGGTCACCCGAAAATCAAGTGACGGGGGCGTGATCCAGCGATTCCGCAACGAGCAGCGTAGCCAAGAAACGGAGGGAGGGTTGCGCGAGAGAGAATGCAGTTTGCCAGGCGGAGACTGAGCCTTAGCTTTATTAGCTGAGAACGGTGGAGAGATCTGGGCCGGGAATTTGCAGTTT
>JANMWO010000603.1:0-3452 GCA_031394025.1 Acidobacteriota bacterium | reverse complement strand
CACTCGATAAAATTCAGCCGAATAAATTGGATACCGATCAATGGGTGAGCGTGGCCAAATCGATGGGGGCCAAGCAGATCATTTTTGTGGCCAAGCATACTGGCGGCTTCTGCTGGTGGCAGACGGAGACATCGAAATACGGGGCTAAGGAACTGGGCTGGCGCGGTGGCAAGGCTGACCTGATGGCTGATCTTGCAAAATCCTGCAAACGTGCTGGATTAAAAATGGGTGTGTATTTGAGCCCCCAGGATCGGAGTCAGGATGTCGGTCTGGGCGGCAAAGCGAAGACGCCCGAAGCACAGAGTAAGTACGACTTAGTGTTCCGCCAGCAACTAACTGAGTTACTGAGTAAGTACGGAGACATGAGCGAAGTGTGGTTCGATGGGTCCAGTGTTGTGGATGTGGGCGACATTCTGAAGCGTCACGCCCCGCATGCCATGATTTTCCAAAGTAAGTACGCCACCATTCGCTGGGTAGGCAACGAACTGGGGTACGCACCGAATCCGGCATGGAACGCTGTTGCAAGCGAGGCTGCTGCCAGCGGCGTCGCCACAGCGAAAGATGGTACGCCTGACGGAACTATCTGGTTACCCAATGAATGCGATGCCCGCATGCGTCGTGAATGGTTTTGGAATACAAAGAACGACGAATCGTTGAAGACGGTGGATCAGTTAATGCTGATGTACTACCGCTCTGTTGGGCACGGGTCGCTGCTGTTGTTGAATCATACGCCAGATACAACGGGAGCCATTCCAGAATCTGACGTGAAGCGCGCTTCCGAGTTTGGGGAAGAGATTCGCCGACGCTTTGAAGAGCCTGTGGCGGAGAGTAAAAGCACTGGACGTATTGTGGAATTGCGATTGCCCAAGGCGGCGCGGATTGACCATGTGGTGCTGATGGAAGACATCCGCAATGGACAACGGATCAGGAAGTATTTGGTAGAGGCATTCACCGTGGAAGGATGGAAGATGCTGAGCCGAGGCACGTCTATTGGTCACAAGAAAATCGACCCTTTTCCAGCAAAGGAAGTGGTGCGGGTGAGGTTGCGGATTGAGGAATCTACCGGCGATCCCATGCTGCTTCGTTTCGCGGTACATGCTGTTGGGAAAGGCGAAGGACTCGCCCCCATCGATTCATTTCAGACTCATATTCTGCGCAGTTGGAATCCAGGCTCGGTGAAAGTGGGTGAGGATACCTGGGACTTGGACATTACTTCACGAGTAGAAGCCGCTGGTCAGTATGAACTGGAATTCTTGTCGACTGGTGGAGAGAACCGGCTGAGTATCGACAGCGTATCGCTGCTGCACGGCGGTACGGATTCGCCAGAATTTGTGCGTCGAGTAGGGCGAGGCCCCCAATTTCGAGTGTCGATTACAGGGTTAGGCGAGATTCTGAAACTGCGGGTGAAGGTAACGGTGAAAGACGGCACAGACACGTTCGGTCAAGTTTTCTTGCGACAAGTTGAGTAGACTGACACTATGGGAAAGACCATTGACAAGATCACGATCAAAGGTTTCAAATCTATCCGCAAGTTGGAAGATTTTCCACTCCGGCCCCTAAATGTTTTAATAGGTGCCAACGGTGCGGGCAAGAGTAACTTTATAGGGTTCTTCCGTCTGTTGCGGGAGATGATCGACCAGCGACTTCAGCTTGCTCTTGTCACTGCTGAAGGTGGTGCCGATGCGTGCCTTTTCATGGGACCCAAGGTTACACCAAAGTTTAATGGGAATCTTTATTTTGGAAGCAATGGCTACGAGTTCTCTCTTGTTCCGACGACAACCAATAAACTTGTGTTTTTTGAGGAAGAAGCCATTTACGTTGATAATCTAAAAGGAACTCGTAAATCTCTTGGGTCGGGTCACATGGAATCGGTGTTGAAGGATCACAGAAATGATTCTGGTCTCCAAGTGAAGTTTGGGGTCCCTCATTACGTTTATGAATACGTTTCGGGTTTCGTAGTCTACCATTTTCACGATACTGGTCTGAGCGCCGCAGTAAGGCGACCTTCGCCACTAAACGACAATGAGACGTTCCGCCCCAATGCAGAAAATTTGGCACCCTTCCTGTATCGAATACAAAAAACAAATCCATCGAGTTATGCGCAAATTCGGGATGTTATCCGTTTGGCGGCCCCATTTTTTGACGACTTCCATCTTCGCCCAATACCTGATAGCCCAGACATGATCCAATTGGAATGGCGCCAAGTTGACTCTGATTATAATTTCCGAGCCCACCAGCTTTCTGATGGCACTCTTCGCTTCATTTGCCTTGCAACCGCGTTGCTCCAGCCTTTTGCACCGTCAACCATGTTATTCGACGAGCCTGAGCTTGGGTTACACCCCTACGCCCTGACGCTATTTGGAAATCTCTGCAAACAGGCTATAGATGCGGGATGGAGGCAGATAATCATCTCAACTCAATCGGCACAATTGCTCAACGAATTTGCACCCGAAGACATCATCGTCGTCGAACGGACCAACGGAGAATCCACCTTTCGCCGACTCGATTCCTCGCACCTCAATGAGTGGCTGGAAGATTACACGATGGGAGAGCTTTGGCTGAAAAATGTTTTAGGTGGCAGGCCACAGGAAGAACATATCACGCAGCCAGTAAACGGAAGTGGGCTCAAATAGTGGTTCGAGTTTACGTAATCGTAGAAGGTCCAACCGAAGAAAGCTTTGTAAAAGGCCCATTGGCAGAGGCATTGGCACACAAAGCGGTTTACGTGATGCCAACAATACTTGGCGTGCCAGGACACAAAGGTGGGCGGCCAAATTATGATCGAGTCCAGAAGGACATCCTCAGACAACTCAAACAAGATAAGAACGCTTACTGTTCCACGATGCTCGATTTCTATGGACTGGGGAGCGGTTTTCCTGGGACACCCCTATCTGGAAATCTCAACGCTCTTCAAAAGGTAGAGAAGCTTGAGACCGCACTGAAAGAAGTTATCTGTGGTCAAATTCCAGAGATTCGCCCTGATATCCGATTTATCCCGTACTTGGCATTGCATGAGTACGAAGCCCTACTCTTCAGTGATTCAGATGCTTTCGCGCGAGCGCTTCGCCAACCTGATCTCGCCGCCAAGTTTGGGCAGGTTCGTCACGATTTTGTTACGCCGGAAGACATCAACGACAGCCCGCAGACGGCTCCATCAAAACGGATCTTGAAAATCCACCCAGCTTACAACAAAGTGCTCAACGGGACTCAGGCAGCGCGTGCTGTAGGAATAACACGGATGCGCCAGGAATGCCCACATTTCAACACTTGGGTTACACAGCTAGAAGCTCTGCAGGAAATATAAAATTTTGGTTGCCTCCCGGAATGGACGCCCCCGCCCTGTGCTATATTCAAATTGAAGCGCAGACCACGCGGAGAGATGGCTGAGCGGTCTAAAGCAGCGGTTTGCTAAACCGTCGTAGTACCTAATAGTGCTACCGAGAGTTCGAATC
>JANMWO010000597.1:0-2939 GCA_031394025.1 Acidobacteriota bacterium | reverse complement strand
CGGGCTTCAAGATCGCCGCACTGGATTTGGAATTGCGTGGTGCCGGGAATCTTTTAGGTGGCGAGCAGCACGGCCAAATTGAAGCCGTTGGTTACGACATGTATATGAAGATGCTTGAGGAAACTGTGCGCGAATTGCGTGGTGAAGAAGTGCCACCGGAAGTGCATTCGTCCTTGAACCTTGGATTAGATTTACGCATCGCATCGGAATATGTGGCCGATGAAAATCAACGCCTACGCGCTTATAAACGGATGGCCGATATTAAAGATCCGGAAGCTGCCGTTAAAATGCTGGAGGAAATGGAAGATCGCTATGGCCCGGTTCCAGGTGCTGTGCGCTTGTTGGTGGAATTTTCCCAGTTAAAAAGTCTGGCTCAAAAAGCCGGGATTGAAGCCATTGATCGTCGCCAGGGCATGCTGAATGTGAAGTTCCATCAGGAAGCCAAAATTGATCCAAATCAGTTGATGGGGCTGGTCAGCGGAACTCCTGGAGCGCAATTCACGCCTGCCGGAATTCTTCGGCTCCCTTGCGATACGACGGTTTCTCCTGAAGACCTGTTGACCTATCTGCAGCAATGCGTGACGGGTTTGATTTCATAGTTGGTAAAATACAGAATTAGATGCAAACCATTGGCCGCTATGTCGTGGAAGGTGAGGCCGGACGCGGTTCCAGTGGCGTAGTCTTCCGCGCGCGCGATCCCATTATTGGCCGCACAGTCGCCATAAAACAGATCCGGCTGGACGACGTAGCCGACCCCAATGAGCGGCAACGCATTCACGAACGTTTGTTCCGCGAAGCACAATCAGCAGGATCTCTTTCGCACCCAGGCATTGTCACCGTGTACGACATTCAGGAAGAGCGCGGTTCAGCATTTATTTTTATGGAGTACGTGGAAGGCCAAACGCTGGAACTGCTTCTGCCGCGCAAGCAGCTTTCTCCCGAACAGATTCGCTCCATTCTGGAACAGACTGCGACTGCATTAGACTATGCCCACGCCAAAGGAATTATTCATCGCGACATCAAGCCCGCCAACCTGATGGTGACGCCACAAGGCATTGTCAAAATCATGGATTTTGGCGTGGCTCGCATGCAATCGCAAAACACCACCCATACCGGTACATTGCTTGGAACACCCACATACATGGCCCCGGAACAGATTCAGGGCAAACCGGCCGATGCCCGCGCGGACCAGTTTTCTTTGGGTGTTTTAGCGTATGAAATGTTGACCGGCAACACGCCCTATAAAACTGATTCTGTACCAGCGCTATTATTCCAAATCGTGACTCAGCCAACGCCCCCAGCGCGCCAGTTCAACCCATCACTTTCCGCAACACTCGAAGCAGCACTGACTAGGGTGTTGTCTAAAGATCCAGATGCCCGCTTTGAAAACTGTTCCACTTTTGTGCGAGCTTTATCTGGAGACTTCCATGCTGTGGCGCATCAAGTGGAACAATCGTTACCCACCATGGCGTTCCTACCCGTCCAAATTGCACCGGATACCGGGCCAGCATTTGTCAGGAAACAGCCACCTGCACCGCCCGAACCAAGTCCGTCCAGATTCGGCTTATTTGCCATCATCCTCAGCATTGCTTCGGTGGTGGCGCTAGCTGTTGCCGCTTTCACATATTTTGGGACCCAACCAGCACCTGTGGTGCAAGCAGAGCAACTGCCGCCCCTGGCCATTCCTGAAAGTCCTAAACCCAGTCCCGAAGCTGTACCACCGCCACCCCAGGAATCATCTGTCGAAAAACCGGAACCACGTAAAGCTACCGTCGTACAACCAACAGTCGTCGAACCCTTTGATATCGGCGTTGTGGAGTATGCCGTGCGATTGATAACCGCACCCGTTGGAGCCAAAATTGTAGTGGATTCGGGATCCCCAACCTGCACTTCGCCCTGCTCACTTACGCTCCCCTCAGGGCGTCATACTTTTTCCGTAAGTCTCAGCGGACATCAATCCGCCTATCGTATTTTCCAAGTGCCAGACCAGACTGAACTCACAGTGACGCTGGAAAAAACGTTCGGAAAATTGAGCGTGATCACTACACCTGCAGGGTCGGAAATCGCCGTGGACGGTGTGGTGAAAACAGAGCGCACTCCCGCAATGCTCACGTTGCCTTCCGGCAAACATTTGATTCGCATCACATTGGCCGGACATGATCCCAAAGAAAAAGAGATCGAAATTCACGAAGGCGATCTCTCCGAATTTCGAATCACCTGGTAACAAGCATCGTTGGATTTCATAGCGGCTAGCCGTGCGCTAAAATCAGGTTAAAGATGACAACCCTCAACCGTAGGCACCTTCTGGCCATGATGGCTGCAGCCACAACCCCATTCAGTTCCGGCGCATCAAAGAAAGACATGATCGTCAGAGCTGCTCGGCCTGAAGATCTGGAAATGCCCATGACCGGATTTCGTAACGCCATCACCCCCATTGAAAACTTTTTCGTGCGCAGCCATCATTACATGCCGAAAGTGGATCTGAACGATTGGCGGTTAAGCATTGGCGGCGAAATCACCAAACCACAAACCTTGACCATGGCCGACATCAAGAAGCTGCCCAAAGTGGAACTGGTCAGTGTTCTGGAATGCGCGGGCAATGGCCGTGGACTCTATGAACCTACCGTTCCTGGATTGCAATGGGAATATGGCGCAGTGGGCAACGGTCGTTGGGCAGGTGTCCGCTTAGCCGACGTCCTGAAGCTTTGTGGTTTGAAATCCACTGCAAAGGAAATTCTGTTCGATGGCGCCGATGTCCCCGTAGGTAAGATGCCAGAATTCAAGCGCAGCATCCCGTTGAAAAAAGCGCTGGACCCAGACACCATCCTGGCTTACGAAATGAATGGCGAAACACTTCCCGATGCCCATGGATTCCCTCTGCGCGTGATCGCTGCGGGTTGGGCTGGCGATAGTTGGGTAAAGTGGCTGACCAAAATTGA
>JANMWO010000584.1:0-31439 GCA_031394025.1 Acidobacteriota bacterium | reverse complement strand
ATTTCAAAGGTCGCATTGCCCACATCCGTCAGCAACCCCGCCGATCCCAGGTCCGCCATCAGCCGGTCAACCCGCTCTCTAGTCCAACTGGCATCCACCTGCTCTGCCATCCCTTCCAACATCCCAGCGTGAACAAACCCTTCGTGCAAACCCACCAACACTAGCAGTGGACGCAATTCCGCATCCAGCCCCTGCTCCACAAAACGCAGCGTCCCAAATAGCCGACCCTGCTCCTCATTCGGATCTAACCCCAACTCCTCAATATTCTTCCGCAGCGCCTCAGCAATGTAACCAGCGGACATGGTCTGCAACCTGGGCAGCACTGCCCGCATGGCCAGTGGATGCCCGGCCAGTTGGTCCATCAGCCGCACCACTCCCGGATCTTTCCGTTCCACTTGCAGGCCCATGTCCTGCACAATCGCCTCACAATATTCCCAGCGCTCTTCGCCATCCAGTCCACGTAACGGAAGCGGAAATCGCCGAGTCGGTCCCAACCAATCTTCCGGCGAACGGCTAGTGATAATCACCTTCCCACGCCCACCACGAATTGCATCCAGAAACTCGCTCAGTACAGCCCGATCATCATCCGTCAAGTTCGCCGCTGCGGATTCGAAGTTATCCCAAACCATCACCACACGTTGATCACGCAGTGCTTCGGTCAGCAGCACCAGCTTGTTCTTGGCAATGCCGAAGTTCTCCCCATAGAACATTTGGCCGGTCTGGTTAATCACATACTCCGCCGTTCGAATGTCACGGAAATCGAACCATAGTGCTCCATCCAAGCCACCGGTATCATCCAGCCAGCGCAGAAATCCGCGAGCCAGTGTGGTCTTGCCCACGCCGCCCAAACCTTGCACCAGAATGGCTGGAGTCTTGCGATGCAGCGCCCGCTCCATCTGCAGAATCGACCCACCGCGACCCACAAATCCATAGGCATCGCGATGCTGCTGCACCTCCATCGGCAACTTCGTTTCAGCGGATTCCCATTTGGCCTGGGCCGCAAACGTGAAGTCCAGTGGCGCTTGCTGATACAGCACCGGCAGCAACCAATCTTGCAACGGAAAGCGTCCGCGCGCACAGATCCGCAATGGTTCGGCCAACATCTGCTGCCGTCCAGCGCGCACACCCTCCGCCACACTTCCCGCACTAAACAGACGACCGTAAAATGCAGGCAGAAACACCTGCGCTCCGCTGACATACAGCGAATAGGCCATGGCCACCACACTGCGCACGCCACCCTTCAAAAGCGACGTGGCCACTGAGGAATAGGCATCCGCAGAAGTGACGTCTAGCATGCCCGATTGGCAGGCGTTCAGAACCACCGCGGGCACTGCATATTCGCGCAACAATGTGCTGAGTTCAGAAGCCTGTTTGGGATCAGGCTCCCCATTCTGGTCTTCGAAAATCAGACAACCCTGACTCGCTTGCAACTGGTGCGTGGACCCCTCACTGCCTCCGTTTGCAAAGCTGCCATGGCCATCAAAGTGGAGAACGTGATAGTAACCAGGATGCGTGTGCAGGTGCTGGCGAAGCTTTTCAAACGTGGGTGGCCGCAGCACATCCACATGCGCCGCCATGCGCTGGTTCTTAATCAGTTCCACAAGCGGACGAGCGATGGAATGATAGCCCACATCGTTGTCAAAGGGCCGCGCCACCACCAGCAAGATATTTACTCGCTCTTGGGGCAGAGTGGGTGGCAACGGGGCAGGATCATCCACTTTATTCAGCCGCCGTTCAATTCGCCGACTATGAGCCACATAGTTGGTTCGAGTATCGAACAGCGCTTCCCATGGCCAGGAAAGAATTTTGGGGTCGTCACTCTGCACCTGCAGAAGATCGCACTGGTTTAGCCATTCGCGCCCATCTCCACGGTCGAACAGGGCATTGAACGCCTGCGTCCCCCAACCTTTCAAAGCCGCTAGCAAATGCTCCGCGTTGTCCGTTTCAGGGTGATATGGATAAGCGAGAAATGTTTCCAGATACCAAGCGAGCCGCGCCATCAAGCGGGATTGAGACTGATTCGTCACCGGAAAATCATATGGCGAGGCAATGGTAATCCCCTGCACCGATTTAAGGTCGTCGCGGATCAGGGTGAAGGAACATGGATTAGAAGATTCCACATGCTGGATCACAAGCGGCTTTACGAGCATTGTAAGTTCAGTATATATGCGATCACTGGGAATGCAGAAGACTACCGGATCGTATTTAACCTGAATACCCTCGAAAATACCAGATTTTTGGAAATCGGAATGTTTGAAACACCGCTCCCTCGCGGTCACGGCTCGGTAGAACCAGTCCCTTACCGAGGGAGCGGTCTTTTAACCACAGGTTGTCCCAATAACGGTTGGAGCTTGTATATAGGGGGCTCGAATTCGAGTAGCTTGTTACAACAAATGACCGTCACGATCCTGGTTAGGATCGCGGCGGTCAGGAGTAAGTCAACCTCAAAAGTTAGTTAGGCATTACAACGGTGTCAACAACGTGAATCACACCATTCGATTGGAAAACATTGGCCTGAGTAATCTTGGACATGCCACCTTTTTCGTCTTTCAACACAATGGAAGTTCCATCCATCATTGCCGTAAGAGTTCCGCCTGCTACGGTTTTCAACATGGCCTTGCCGCCGCCCATCTTGATCTGCTTTTTCAGGTCAGCACTGGACACCTTGCCTGCTACCACGTGGTAAGTGAGAATTTTGACCAGTGCATCTTTATTTTCAGGCTTCAACAGTGTGTCTACTGTTCCCATAGGCAATTTCTCGAAGGCGGAATTGACGGGGGCGAATACGGTAAACGGACCCGCGCTGGAAAGTGTGTCCACTAATCCTGCAGCTTTTACTGCGGCGACTAAAGTTGTGTGGTCTGCCGAATTCACAGCATTCTCAACAATGTTTTTGGTGGGGAACATTTCTTTGCCGCCAACCATTGGGTTCTTTGCAAAAGCGACTACGGCCATCATGGCAAAAGCGCCTGTTAGTTTGAAAAAGTTACGTTTGTTCATAAAAGGTTTCCTCTTGTATTTCCCCAGTTTCATGGGGTTTCAATTAGTAATACGGCGGCCTTCCATCACTGGATTTAGCCAGTCCAAATTTCTGCTTACAAGGTTAAGAAAAGACAAGGTAAATCATTCAACACAAATAACTGATACGCTGTATAGTTATTCCTGCACCCATAGTTGTAAAAGTCGGTGACTCATGCCAACTGATGACTTCTGTGAACTAATTTTAAGATTTCATGCGCCCGATAGCGGTGGCCTTTACCCGATTGAGGCGTGGGTTGACGGCGGTGGATTGTGCGTGGGCAAGCCGATATTGCTTTCTTCCGACAAGCTGGATGAATGTGAAACTTCCCATGAATACGGTGTAACACTTTGGTCGACTTTGTTAACTGGTCTTCCTGACTTGAATACCATTCTGAATTCTGCCGCTGGTGCCATTCCCCGTGTCCGCCTGCGCATCATGCTGAATGAAGAGGATTGGGCAGTGGACTTACACCGCATTAAGTGGGAGTTTCTGCTGCCATCAGGGCATTTACCCGTCGGTGTGAATGCTGCATCGCCGGTGTCCCGCTTCATTCCGCTGCGCTCCTCAATCGATTCCACACCACGGGAATTCGGGCTTAGGATACTGTTGGCCATCGCCAGCCCATCGGACTTGAAAGATCCGTTTCAGCCGATTGATGTCGCCAAGGAAATTGAAACTCTGTTCACTGCCCTGAAGTTGGAGATCCGCGCAAAACAGGTGCAACTTACTGTCCTGTGCGGTCTTCACACTCTGTCTGCCCAACTGCGTAAAGACCTTGAGGATTTGAACTGCATAGTAATTGACAAACCAGTAACTATTGAATCCATTGACGGGAATCTTGTAGATAAACATGTACTGCACTTAATCGCCCACGGTAACTTTGTTAATAACCAATCGGTTCTGATGTTAGAGGATGAGCAAGGCAAACTTGCGGCCGCAAATCCCAGTCGAGAAGTGTTGATTGATCAGTGGATGTCGCACAAGCTGCGGCTCATCTTTTTGCAATCGTGCCTGAGTGATCCTAAAGATAAAACCATGCCAATGGGCGGCTTGGCCTCGCAATTTGTGCAAGCCGGTGCGCCTGCGGTGGTGGCCATGCGCGATCTGGTTGGAATGACCGCAGCCCGCATGTTTGCAGGTGCATTCTACCAACAACTTTTGTTAACTGGTGATGCGGATGTGGCTGCCAACTCTGGTCGGAATGCCATATTTCAGGCCAGCGCAGGCGATTGGGCGATCCCCGTGCTGTATTCCCGTCTGCGTGCCGGGCAAAAATTATGGGAACCGGAACCACTGCGCAGGTCGATTCAAGCGTTGGCGAAGGTGTTTGCTATAACCCGCGAAGTAACGCAGCCGTTTCCTGTGGAAGTGTCTGTAGTTCGCGATATCAAGGTGGTCTGTAAGCAACTGGAAGACCCAACATCCGATACGCGCATGGATGCCGCTGAAACCGCGTTGAACGAATTGAGAAGCAGTGCGAAACAGAATCAGATTGTGGTTCTTGTGGGTGGCCGAGGTAGAGCGAAATCGTCCTTATTACTGGGGCTTTTCGTACAGTTAGCGCATGATGCGGACCCCAGTGGTCGTGGTCCTCAACCCATTCTGGTGCGGCTGAAAGATTGTAACCATAGTTCAAATCCGACTACTGTGATTGAGACTGGTTGGCAAACAAGACTGCGCGATGAAGGGGTTGCCATTGAAGAAGGCTCGGTGCGGAATTCATTGCAATCGAATGCGCTGCACTTGCTTGTGGATGCGGATGAAGACGTCGGGCCAGATGATTTAAAGAAGGGATTCAATAACATCTGGAAATTTCTAGCCTTGGCAGAAAACCGCTGTGCCCTTATCTCCATGGATCAATCGGCATTCAAGGCGGAGTACTTCAATGAATCGTTGACAACAGTTTTGATTGTGCAGGACTTGCGGCCACAAACTTTGAAGACGTTTCTAGAGCACAAGGAAGGTCTTAGTAAAGAAGCCATTCAGATGCTCACCGGCCCTTTGCGCGATTTGGCAGGGGTGCCTTGGATCCTTAGCCGCATTCTGCGATTCTCTGCCATGGAGCAGCTCAATCTGAAATCGCGATTCAATGTTCTTGCCCGAATTCTGCAGGATCAATTAGGTGCCATTTCTCTCGCGCCTGGTTGCGGTTCCCTGGCCCGGGCTTTAATGGAATCCATGGCGTGGCAGTTACATTCCCGTTCTGCCCCCAACCTGCAACTTGCAGAAACTTACTCGTTGATGAGTTCCGTGCGAGGCGGACGTGATTTTTCATTAGATCAGTTCCGCAACAGCATGATCACTTCACGCCTGTTAGTGGAGAGTGGACCCGAAGGACTTCGATTCGGTTATAACGCCGCCCACGCATACTTCACGGCATGTTACTTGAGTAATCTTTCGCCTTCAGACCGTCGAGAAAGGCTGCTGGAAATTGTCTCTGGTCTGGGAAGTCCCGAACGCTTACGTCGTTGGGAAGCCGTCTTGTTGTTGCTTGCCGGGCGTATGGATGAGCCTGCGGAATTATTACGCATGTTATTGGAATTAGGATTTGGTGAAGGGGAACATCTGTTACTGGCGGCGCGCTGCTTAAGTGAAGCAAACGCCACTGGAAAGGTGATTCCAGAAGCGATTGTCAACCAACTTGCCGATTCACTTATATGGTGGTCGCATCCGCAAAGTGGCCTTCAGGCGCGTTCCCGGCAAAGGGCTGTGGATGCGCTTGGGTACATGCTCAGTGAAGATTCAACGAAAGCCCTGGACCATTTTGAGATGCGCATTGCCGGCCATTTACTGCAGTTGGCATTGCAACCGTTGCGGCCTGCATTGGAAGGAACTCTTACCAAGCGGCTGGATTATTCTGGTGTTCGATTGGCGGCTATGACGCTGTTGTTCCGTCATCAGCGGTTGGCAGAAAGGTTTTGGGCACAGCACACAAAGGCCACAACATTCAAAGATGAGATTAATGCTTTGCTTCACGCTTGGGAAAAAAGTGATTTAATTGTTCTGAAATCTTTTCTGAATGCGGGGAAGGAGGAAGTGATGTTAGCAGGCGTGGCAGCCTTCGCCCTGGCTTCCTGGGGATCTCCGGAATCCAATGCTTGCTTGAAGGATCGTTTTTTTGAAGCTCCAGTTTACGAAGACGTTCACTGGCCAATTGTAGACGCACTCATTGAGATGCAGGCATCGGTGGCGATGGAAATTGTTAGTGATGGAATTCAGCGTATGAAGCGCACTACAGCGGCAGATCCACTTGCAAAGCCAGTTGAAGGTCCTATTCCCGACAATCAAATTCAGAACATGTTGAGCAGTTACCTGATTTACCCGATCGGCAAGTTGGGAGGCGCTACTTTGATTACAGAGAGCGATCCTGAAATCGACTTTTTGAAAGAAAGTTTATGCAGCGAAGACGCGCTGATACAAGGCCGGGCGCTACGGGCCTGGGCTGAGATTCTGGATATGACACGCGGCGCAGTGAGGCAGGCGCAACTATTGCAGGTTTGCCATCACATTTTAGAACGTCGCTTTGACCCTGCCCAAATCGCTTTGGGAATTGATCCGCCGCGGAAGATGAGCCCCAATGATCGCAAGCAACTCACCCGCTATGCACTGGATGCGCTGACACACATCGGCAATGAGAAATCGATTGAAGTACTGCGTGATTTTTATCGGAGGCCTAGTAAAGGTCGTCCCGATCCTTATGACGAAATGTTACGGAAGAGCAGTTGGGAGATGGCGGATAAAATTCGCTTGCGAACACTGGATCAGCCGCAGCAAACCAATGACAACTAAGTAACCAACTGGAGGAACCCCCCTATGTCTACTCGATTGATTCCTGATACAGATGTGAATTACGCCCTGATTGCGTTCGACAAAGATGGTGTTGAACGCACCGACGATCCCGAAGCAGTGGCCGGATTGTTTAGTAAAAAAATCCTGGCCGATGCTGCTGCCAATCCACCCACCCACGTTTTCCTGTTCTGCCATGGCTGGAAAGGCGACATGCCTTCGGCGGTTGAGCAGTACAATCGCTGGATCAAAGCAATGGTTTCGCTAGAGGCCGATAAAGCGCAAATGGGTGCTGGATTTCGTCCCCTTTGGATTGGGCTGCACTGGCCCAGCAAACCACTTGGCAGCGAAGATTTTGGGGGAGACGGCTTTGATACAGTGGGCATGAATTTGGCCGCCATCAAGCAGGAAGCCCTACAACAGATGGGCGATTCGCCGGAAGCTCGGGCTTGCCTGGATATCATTTTCAAGGAACAGGAACAGAATGCAGCGGCGCTCAGCCTGCCCCCTGCCGTGGCCGATGCCTATCGTAAATTGGCTGTGGCTATTGGTTATAAATCGGAAGGCCCGGCAGGTCCGCCCGATGCAGAAGGCAAGCCGTTTGATCCGGAAGCAACTTTTGATGCTTACGGTGATTCGGCTTTCGACATTGGCAGCTTCTTCGGAAA
Source organism: Acidobacteriota bacterium (assembly GCA_031394025.1). Lineage (GTDB taxonomy): Bacteria > Acidobacteriota > Terriglobia > Bryobacterales > Bryobacteraceae > JANXSF01. The sequence continues at coordinate 23,963 of JANMWO010000584.1, read as the reverse complement.
ACTGCTTTCCCCACTGAGTCAACTTTCTTACTGGACCATGAAGTACCGTGCCCGCAAGATCGGTGAAAACGGGATGCATGACTTTGTATCCCAATTACAAACTGCACTGCCTGCTGCTAAATTTCATTTCATGGGGCACAGCTTTGGGTGCATTGTGGTCTCTTCGATACTTGGTGGTAAAGACGGAAAGACTGCGCTGCCAAGGCCTGTGGAATCGCTGGCACTAGTGCAAGGGGCACTTTCTCTTTGGGCCTACGCCGATCAGGTGAAAGACACAGGCAAGCCAGGTTACTTCAACGTCGCGTTCAGAAAACCAGCAGTAAGTGGTCCCATTGTAGTTACTCGGTCTAAGAACGATAAAGCGGTGGGACTGGCCTATGCGTTAGCTACGGCATTGGTTCCCATAAACATTGACGGATCATTCGACGTGGACCTGGCACCGACGTTCCTTCCATTGTTAGGCGGCATTGGAACCTATGGTGTGCGCGGGTTAGACTTCGCCAGTGATTTAGTGATGTTACCCGCTACCGGCACTTACACCTTTCAGGCTGGAAAGATCTACAACTTGAAAGGTGATACCTTCATTCCAGGTCATTCTGGAATTGATGGTCCAGAGGTGGCGCACGCGCTGTGGCAAGCTGCTTTGCAGTCTTGAAAGAGGCCAACCATGGACGATAGCTTACCGTTTGGCATTGAAGCGGCTACGGGGAAACTGCTGTCACAAGCAGTTCCCCTGGCTGCGCTCAATTCAATTGATGAAGATCCTGTAGCGGTTCATAAACGGAATGAACTGCACCTTGGTGCGGCCATCCTTGATCCAAACAACTTACAGAAAGCCGGTTGGGGAGTAGTATTTCCTGGCAATAAAGATTGCACTCAACTGAAAGTCGCGTTGAAAGATTTGCTGGACTTGCGTCAAACCCAAACAGGGGCGCTGTTCAAGATCTTTGAAGGCCCGGAGGGTTACCAACCCGGAGATACGGCGGAGAAATGGTTGAAGCGCGCCCCCCGTCGTTTAGACCTTCGGAGCGTCGATCCTACCAAAGGCGTACCTTACTATATTCTGATTGTGGGGACGCCGGATGAAATCTCATTTGACTTCCAATTCAAGCTGGATAGTTACTATGCAGTGGGACGCCTTCAGTTCGCAACATTGAGTGAATATACAGCGTACGCTCAAAAAGTAAAGGCTGCGGAGACCATAAAATCCAGCAAGACAGTGGGCATTGTGGCCACCCGTCATGCAGCGGATGGGGCCACGCAGTCGCTACACGATTTTGTGGCTGTGCCATTGTCCAAAAGCGCTGCGGAGCAGGGGTTCAACGTGCTGCCATTGCTTAATGGGCAGGCTACAAAAACTAATATTTTGGAATTACTATCTGGCCAACGGGGCGGCCAGCCCGCATTGCTATTCACTGGTTCCCATGGCGTACGGTTCGACATGACGGATCTGGAACAGACCTTGAAACAAGGTGCTTTACTTTGTGACAACTTCCCCAATATCGGCACCCCAGCGCTGCCGGAACACTTCATTGTCGAAAAGGATTTGGGTAGCTTAGCTTTCACTCCTATGATCCATTTTTTCTTTGCCTGTTACAGTGCTGGTTGCCCGATGAACGATACTTACGACCATTTGCCTGGGGGTTCAGAACGTCAACTAATGGCCGCCGCCACAGTGGCTAAATTGCCGCAAGGAATGCTTAGCCGAGGGGCATTGGCAGTGATTGGGCACGTGGATCGCGCCTGGACTTCCTCCTTCATGGGGGCTGGGCAACCGCAGATTCAGGACTTTCAATTTGTGGTGGAACAGTTATTGGCCGGGTTCCGCATCGGCCAGGCAATGGATGCTTTCAACCAGCGCTGGGCAGTCCTTTCAATCAATTTGAGTGCTGTAATTAAAAATCGCCAGGTACCGGAGCAAGTGTCTGATGATGAGTTAATCGCCGCGTGGAAGGCTCGTAACGATGCTCGCAATTACGTAGTGTTAGGTGACCCTGCGGTTCGGTTGAACTTCTAACTAAGATAATTTATCCGCAGATGGCGCAGATAAGCGCAGATGAAAACCAAGGCAATTTTGAGTTGGTCTTATCTGCGCTTATCTGCGTCATCTGCGGATAAAGCTTCTTCTACACAGCACGCGGTACGATGAACGGTTCCCGGTAGTTCCTCGTCAGCATCGAATTCGCTTCATCATCGCCCAGGAAGCGGCCTGCGGATGTATCCATGCGGAGCGTTCTGCCTACTCTGTAGCCGATGTTCGCCAAGTGACAGAACGCTGCGGAACGGGCTCCTATGGCGATTTCTGCGTGCAACATTTTATGATCCCGCGCACGAATGGCGTCGAAGAAGTTTTTCATGTGCGGTACCGTATCTTCGCCAGAACCTTTTTCTTCCGCCACCAATTCATACTTCTCTTTGGATGCTGCCCCAGCTCCACGTGCTGCTTCGCCGCTGATGTTGCCGGACAGGCTCTTATAGATTTTGAAACCACTGTGGTCAACGGTGGCAAAACCTAAATCGCCGAAGAAGATGTTGCCCACGTAGTTGGGGCCAGTCATGGGAACCAATGCTTCTGGAGGAGTTGGCAAGTTGCGGACATCGAAGGTCATCTGCGCATCGCCAAAATCGAACGTTGCCTGTTGGCTGTTGGGTGTTTCCTGATCGTCCTTCCAGGCAAACTTGCCACCAGTAGATGAGACAACGGAAGGCCAGCCAGTGCGTCCCAAACCCCACAGTGCGATGTCCATTTCATGCACGCCCTGGTTGCCAATATCGCCATTGCCAGTGTCCCAAAACCAATGCCAGGTGTACGCAAACTTGTTTTTTGCATAAGGCTTCCATTGGGCGGGCCCCAGGAACTTATCCCAATCAAGACCCGCCGGTACCGCTTCATCGGGCGTGTGGCCAATGGAAAAACGACGGCGGAAACATAGAGCTCTTGCCTGATAAACCTGCCCAATGGCCCCATCATGAATCATCTGAATGGCTTTCATCTTATGGGGAATGGAACGGCTTTGCGACCCCACCTGCACCATGCGACCGTACTTGCGCGCCGCCGCCACCATTTGCTGACTTTCAAAAATGTTGTGGCTGGCAGGCTTTTCCACATAGACGTCTTTACCTGCTTGCATGGCCCAGATGGCTGATAACGCGTGCCAATGATTCGGCGTGGGCAATGACACCGCATCAATGTCCTTGGATTCGAACATGGTGCGCATATCGGAATAGTCTTTGGGACTGTAGCCTTTGGCCTTGTTGACTTTCGCCACTGCCCGTTCGCGGGATGCCTGGTTGACGTCAACTACAGCGGCAATCCGGCAATCTGTATCCAACTTGCCGTAAAAATCCATATGGTCATTGCCGCGGCCACCAAGGCCAACAATGCCAACTTGAATCCGATCATTCGCACCAAGAATGGGGAACGCCGCTGTAGCTAAGGCCGCACTTGCCTGAATGAATTGACGTCGTGACGATTGTGGTTTCATATGCCTTGTACATTCTATCGCGAAGCGCGATGTAAGTACTGGCTTACCATTCCAATCGGAAAACTAAAATTGCGTGCCAACGCCCTGTCCCAATATCAGAGAAGCTGCCGCGAGTGCCCGTGAACGTTCCGAAATTGGACGGGTCGGTTTTGTTGTAGACAGAATTTGGTGGATTAAAGTTGTGATACTTGTACGGATTGTTGATGTCTCCGCGTAGAGTGAATTTCAACAATTCCCGAATCCGCCACGATTTCTGAACCGATGTTTGTGCCCATATAATACCCGGTGCCTGCAGCGTGTTGCGACCCAAAGACCCAATGGAATAAGCCGCTGGATAAGCAAAGCCGTTGATGTTCAAGTAACGGGTTTGTGCCGCAAACGGGAAGCGATTTGGACCAATGTCCACATGTTCCAACTTCACTTGATCATCGGGCAGCACCTGGTTTGGCCGATTCCCCACACCGGGTAAATAGTTCAGCGGATTGCCTCCAAAAGTCACTGTGAAAGGGGTGCCGCTTTGAAAAGTCTGGGTGCCTACAATTTCCCATCCACCCAACAGCTTGTTGGCAATCCCAGTACTGTTCAGGAACCGGCGTCCTTTTCCAAAGGGTAATTCATAAGTCATAGAAGTTACCCAACGATGGTGAACATCGTAATTGGCGCGACCTTTTTCCAGACTGCGATTGAAGTAAGTGATACCCGTGGCGTTGCCATCGTCATCGGAGTTATTCAGCGTTTTAGACCAAGTATAGAAGGAGTTGAGCGTATATCCAGCCGCATAGCGCCTTTCAATTCGCAGTGTACTTGCGTGGTATGTGTTGTGTCCGAAGTTACTAATCAGGTTGACGTTCCCAAACTGGGGATACGGCTTGAAGTTCTGGAACCCGATTCTAATGGTATCCAGCCGCGCTGTATCCGTTGGGAACCAGTTGATGGGCTGTACATTAATGTTCCAGGCATTCATTAACTTCACACCAGCCGACCCCTGATAGCTTGCATCCAAAAGCCAACTGGTCTTAAACTGCCACTGCAAGCCACCTGACCAGCTCATCACGTAAGGCGTCCGCATGTTCGGGTCGTACCAGGTGGCGTTTCGGGCACCAAAGTTTGTGCCCACGTAGGGAACGCTGCCGTCTGCGTTGCTGGTAAATTTCACCGTCGGGGGCCCTTGCGAAAGCTTAAACACAGTTCGTGGATCGCCGGTTGGCGCTTGAATATTGGCTGTCGCCAAATACTCTTCAAAGTTCTGATTCACGTCGTTGGTCATCAGATCACTACTGATCATAGTGAAGCTGGACCGGAACACCACGTTCCGTTTGAAATTCCACGCCAGGCCAATGCGGGGTTGAAAATTATTCAAATCCTTGCGCGCCAATTGTCCGCTAGGGTGAACGATGGCACCCTTGAATCCTGAAATAGAATCCGTCACGGTGGGGTCAAACTGCGATTGCTGATTGTACTTGGTTGCAAATGGCGATTCGTAGGACCATCGCAGACCCAGGTTCAACGTCACATTTTTCATGGGACGGTAATCAGACTGCAGGTAGAACGCATGGCTCCACCAACGTGGCAACCAAGTTCCCTGATTGCGCGTGAACTGGGCACTGGCAACGTTGCCCAGCAGGAAACTGGCAAAGGTATTTCCAGTATTGGTGGCGAATGGAAATTCCGTTCCGCCGAAGTTGTAAGTGCCACTTGGCAATGCTTCGCTCAAACCGTTATAACGTGTTCGAACCACTTCGTAACCAAATTTGAAGGTGTTCTTGCCGGTAACCTTGGTCATGTTTTCCTGCAAAGTGAAGTCTTCAGAAACATTCTGAAAGCGCCCGCCCGGCCCACCGTTGTAACTTGTAACGAATTTGGGAAAGGTGGCTGCATCCACATTGGGTATTCCTAGTTGTTGCCCGACATTTGTTCCATAAGTAACCGGATCCTTTGTTTCATGACGACGGTTGTAACCCAGACGGAATTCATTGATCAGCGTTGGCCGCAGCGTGTTTGTGTCCGATACAACCACATTAGTAAAATCGTTGGGCTGCACCATCACCGGGTCAAAATCCTGCCAGGCAATGTCTGTTGAATAGCGGCCCGGCGCCCGATTGCGCATGCGCGAAACACGGCTGAAGATACGGTGGTTGGTGGTGAACTGATGGTCAATCTTTGTGTCAAAACGGGTGAAGTAATAGCGGCCTTTGGTGGGCAACACCAAATCCTGCGTAACCCCGGTGGGCGTAACTATTCCGGGCCTGTTCGACGGAGTCCAGGGATTGAAACTTAAGAATTTTTTCACAACCGGATCAATTTGCGATATCGGTAAACGGTTGCCCGGGAAAGGGTCTCGGGTCCATTTTCCGTCCGCGCCCTGACGAGTCGTGGATGGGTCATAAATGGGAAATCCTTTGCCGCCAAAAGTGAAGTCGCCATTGAACATGTCTTGCGTCGGGACGTTGGTAATGGCTGTTTCCGATACCTTTTCATGGTGCCGTTGGAATCCGAAAAAGAAGAACGTTTTGTCCTTTCCGTTATAGATTTTGGGAATATAAATGGGGCCTCCAGCAGTGGCCGACATTTCGTGATAGCTCCACGGATTGCAAGGCAGGCCCACGTCGCAACGCTTCAACTGATCGAAGTATTGCCGGTGCACCAGGCTGCCGTTCAGGTAGCGATCTTCCATGGAACCGTGAAAGGAATTGGTTCCGCTTTTATACACTGCCGATAACACACCGCCACCCGTGTGGCCAAATTCTGCGGGCAACCCGGTGTTCCACATTTTGAATTCCTGGATCATATCCAAGGTGCCGGTCATAATGCGTTGATCGTCATTCACCGCGCCGCGCACTGGTTCCTTGCCACTCACACCATCCAATGTAATGCCCAACGAACGTTCGCGTTGACCCACGCCATGCAGCCCGTTGACGACGTTCAGCCCTGGCATATATAGCGTCATCCGCTTGATGCCCTTCTGCATCACGGGCATTTTGACTACCGTTTCACCGTCCATGATCTGGCCCGATGCGGAAGTTTCTGTTTCCAGCAAAGGCGTTGATGCGGCTACGTTGATCGTATCGGAAAGTGTGCCAATTTCCATCATCACGTCGATGCGGGGAGTTTCGTTGGTGCGAAGTGTAATTCCTTCCCGCACATGTTTCTTAAATCCAGCGGCCTCAATCGTAAGTCGATAAGTGCCCGGAATCAAATTCGGGACATAGTAAGATCCTTCCGTGGTCGTAGCAGATTCGGAAAGGAATGAAGTGCCCATATTGAGCACCGTCAATTTAGCGCCTGGAAGCAGGGAGCCACTGGAGTCGGTTACGGTACCAACCAAAGTGGCGCTGCCTGTTGATTGCGCATAGGTGACTGAAGAAAGCAACAACAGCGGGATCAAAACAGAGATTCGCATGAGGGGGGCCTCGCACTGAAAAGTCATTGGTCTGATAGTTAATCACACATTAAAAGTTTCAGCAAGGGGGTAGCGGGATGTTGACAGAGAATTCCGTACGATTAATGAGGAGGGAAATTTATGTAGGAATGGAACTCGTAATTCAATGTTTGGAATCGTAACCCCTAACGTTGATAGTCAATTCTCTAAAGTTCAACCCCCGCAAACGCACCCCGTCCGACCCACATCTGCGCATCCCGTCCAACCCCTTCCCTGAAAACCTATTACAAAAACCTTACAATGCCGCCCCTTCCCTTGGAGGATGCTGGAATTGGACCACTCCGCTTACTCAATAGGAACCTGATTGACCGACATTGAACTAGCCATTACCGAACCTTCCCGAACCGCCTACATCGTGCGTGAAACTGCTCATTCTATGACTGTTACACTGAACCAACCTTCCGCACCAATCGGCACGCTGCCCGGTATTCTGCCGGAAAATCTGGGTGACCCGTCCATGCGCGAAGTTCACGAAATCACTCTGGCCTACATCGCCGGGGAGATGGCTAATGGAATCGCCACCGTGGAAATGGTGGAAGCTGTTTCCCAACAAGGCATGCTGGGATTCTTCGGGGCTGCTGGATTGTCTCTTCCTGAGATAGAAAAGGCGCTGGTTCGCCTGAAATCTTCATGCGCGGGGCTCTCCTGGGGTTCGAATCTGATTCACTCAGTTCAGGATCAGGAATTAGAAGAAAAAACCGTGGATCTGTACCTTGCCCACGGCGTGAAACGTGTCTCCGCATCGGCATTTATGGGTGTTCGACCCAGCGTTGTTCGCTATGCCTACAAAGGCATCTATCTGGACGCCGATGGTTCTGTTGTTCGACCGAATCACGTGTTCGCTAAGATTTCCCGACCAGAAGTGGCCCGTCAATTTCTGATGCCTGCCCCTGCCGCCATGTTGCAATCTCTGGTGGCAAATGGTGGACTCACTGCACAGGAAGCGGCACTTGCGGCCAGCCTTCCCGTCGCCGAAGATTACACCGTGGAAGCGGATTCCGGCGGTCATACCGACAACCGACCCCTGGTAGCACTGCTGCCCACCATCATGACCGTGCGCGATGAAATTGTGGCCAAGTACAACTATCAGCGACCCATTCGAGTGGGCTGCGGTGGCGGCTTGGGGACTCCGTCTGCCGTGGCGGCGGCATTTGCTTTGGGCGCGGCTTACGTCATGATCGGTTCAGTCAACCAATGCACGCGCGAAAGCGGCCAGTGCGAACATACTAAGAAGTTACTTTCCCAAGCTGGCCTGGCCGATGTGATGATGGCTCCGGCTGGGGATATGTTTGAGCTAGGCGTCAAGGTTCAGGTGTTGAAGCGCGGCACTTTGTTCGGCATGCGCGCCACTAAGCTGTGGGAACTTTACAACCGTCACGAATCGCTGGAACAGCTTCCAGCGCCCATTGCGCAATCGCTTGAAAAAGATATTTTCAAAAAATCGATGGCCCAGGTTTGGGAAGAGACGCGGCAATATTTCCTAAAACGCAAACCTGAAGAAGTGGAACGCGGCGATAAGGATGCCAAGCATCGAATGGCGCTGGTGTTCCGTTGGTATTTGGGTCAATCCAGCCGCTGGAGCATTACTGGCGATAAGACCCGCGTCATGGATTATCAAATTTGGTGTGGCCCTGCCATGGGGGCTTTTAACGAATGGGCGGCTGGCTCATTTCTTGAAGATCCAGCACAGCGCGGCGTGGCGGAGATTGGTTTAAATCTCATGCACGGTGCTGCGTCCATCATTCGCGCGCAACAGTTGCGCGCATCAGGCGTCAACGTGCCATCGCGCCTGTTTCACTATCATCCAAGACCTTTAACAGAAACTGCCGGGAGGCTTTCCCATGCCCAAGCAATCTAAATCGTCACCTATCGCTATTGTTGGTTTAAGCGCGCTGTTTCCAGGATCCAATACTGCCCAGGGCTTCTGGCGCGACATTGTTACAGGCAAAGATCTGATCAGCGACATTCCGCCGACTCGTTGGCTCATTGAAGATCATTACGATCCAGACCCCAAGGCTCCTGACAAGACTTACGCAAAGCGCGGATCGTTCCTCGGTGACATTGGGTTTGACCCCATGGAATTCGGCGTGCCTCCATCCGCTATTAATGCCACGGATACTTGTCAGTTACTAGCCCTGATAGTTGCCAAACGTGTACTGGACGATGCGTTGAATAGCCAGTTCACTGAAGTAGCCCGGGAGCGCGCCAGTGTGATTTTGGGTGTAACCAGTGGTCAGGAATTGTTTCTTGAAGTTGCCAGCCGCATGCAGCGCCCTGTCTGGGTGAAAGCGCTGCGTGAAAGCGGCATTCCTGAAGATCAGGTAACTGTTATTTGCGATCGAATTTCTAACTCGTATGTGCCTTGGCAGGAAAATACATTCCCTGGTTTGCTGGGCAATGTGGTAGCGGGTCGTATTGCCAATCGCTTCAATTTAGGTGGGACAAACTGCGTAACTGACGCGGCTTGTGCCAGTTCGCTTTCGGCCTTGCGTATGGGTGTAAGTGAATTGGAAATGGGCCATTCCGACTTAGTCATCACCGGTGGTGCCGATACATTCAACGACATTTCCATGTACGTCTGCTTTTCGAAGACTCCGGCACTTTCGCCTACTGGCGATTGCCGTCCGTTTTCGAGCAAAGGCGATGGCACCGTCTTAGGGGAAGGCATGGCTATGTTTGCCATGAAGCGTTTGGAAGATGCTGAACGCGATGGCAACCACGTCTATGCAGTGATTCGCAGCGTTGGGTCATCGTCAGACGGACGTTCGAAGAGTATCTACGCTCCAGTGGCTGAAGGGCAGGCCAAAGCTATTCGACGCACTTACGAAGGTGCTGGATATGGTCCTGAGACTGTGGAGTTAGTAGAAGCTCACGGTACCGGAACGGTGGCCGGTGACGCGGCGGAGTTCGGCGGATTGAACATGGTGTTTCGCGAAGCCGATGCCGATAAAAAACAGTGGTGTGCGCTGGGCTCAGTGAAATCGCAAATTGGCCATTGCAAGGCTGCGGCAGGGTCTGCCAGCCTATTCAAAACCGTGTTGGCGCTGCATCACAAAGTATTCCCACCAACATTGAAAATCGAACAGCCGAATCCGAAGTTGAACATTTCTGAAACTCCGTTCTACTTGAACACGCAGGCACGTCCCTGGGTCCGTGGGAACGATCATCCTCGCCGAGCTTCCATGAGTTCATTCGGCTTTGGCGGAACCAATTTTCACGTAGCGCTGGAAGAGTACACTGGCCCGGCGGCAAAGCCTGCGCGCTGGTGGCAATCACCTTCTGAGTTAGTGTTACTTGGTGCCGATACTAAGGCTGCGCTTATCAGTGCATGTCGTACTTTGGCGACGAAGAAGTTGCCGTTGTCGCACATTGCGCTGGAAAGTCAATTGAGTTTCAGTGCTTCTATGCCGGAACGGTTGGCCATTGTAGCCGACTCTTCTGCTGACTTAGTGCAGCGGCTGAACAAAGCTGCTGAATCAGGACTTGCTGCTGCCCCCGGCACTTACTACACAAGCGGATCGCAACAAGGTAAGTTGGCCTTCCTGTTCCCCGGTCAAGGCAGCCAATATCCCGGCATGACTGCCGATGTGGCCATGACGTTTGACAAAGCCTTACACGTTTGGGATCAAGGCGCGCAGTTCGCGCCAGTCGTATTTCCTCCACCCGCTTTCACAACGGAAGAGAATGAAAGTCAGTTCCGCAAGCTGACACAAACAGAAAATGCACAGCCTGCCATTGGCGCTGCCAGTGCAGCTTTGCTGGCTGTACTTACTCAGTTAGGACTAAAGCCAGACGCAACAGGCGGCCATAGCTTCGGCGAAATTACGGCTCTGTATGCTTCCGGCGGCATCACGCTGAAAGCGCTGCTGGAGATCGCAAGGAAACGCGGCGAACTGATGTCCGTCGCCTCCAGTGTTCCTGCTGGTATGTTATCGGTCCGCAAAGACGCAGTCACCGTTCAAAAACTACTTACGGAATGGGCGTCGCCGGTGGTTGTAGCGAATCTGAACAGTCCGCAGCAGACGGTTGTTTCCGGTGCTGCGGAAGCTATTGCAGATGCTGAGCGTCGCTTCACTGCTGCCGGTTTGAGCGTTGTTCGCCTGCCCGTTTCCACTGCGTTCCATTCCCCGCTGGTCGATTCCGTAGTTCCTGATTTCAAGAAATTCCTAGCTGCCGAACCAATGGCCGCACCTGCTATTCCCTGCTATTCCAATCGTGATGGCCAACTGCATCCAGCCTCTGCCGATGAACTGCGCAACCGCATTGCCGAACAGATCGCAAAACCGGTTTACTTCCAAACCATGGTGGAGCGCATGTATGAAGATGGCGTTCGTACTTTTGTTGAAGTTGGGCCTGGTGGAATACTAACATCACTTACTAAGTCGATTCTGGGAGACAAGGCGCACTCGGCCATCAACTTGGATCGCCCAGGTCGCCATGGTTTGGTATCGCTGTGGCAAGGGTTGGGTCAATTAGCAGTGTTGGGCATCCCCATGGATTGGGCTGCACTGCGCGCTGGCCATGTTTTGGAACCTTTCGAAAGGCCGGAAGATCAATCCAAGTTCCTTATTACAATCAACGGCGGCAATTATGGCCGTCCTTACCCACCAGCAGGTGGAGCGGCTGCATTGCCCAAGCCTGTGAAAAAGGCACCTGTGGCAATTACAGCTCCAGTGGTTACATCAACGCATACTGTGTCAAAACCAGAACCCACCAAACCCATCATGGCTGCGGCACCCATCGCGGCACCTCTTGCGGCACCTCTTGCGGCAAGCGCCGATTCGTTATCGGCCTATCAAGTCTTTCAGCAATCCATTAGTGCCGCCCATCATAGCTGGCAAGCGACGTTTGCCAAGGGACATGAAGGTTACTTGAAGGCAATGGAATCGGCCTATCAAAGCACCATTGGTGGCGTGGTTCCTGCCGCTCTAGTCCTTCAGCCAATGGCTCAACAAGTCACAATCGCTGCACCTGTAACTGCGCCTGTGCCTGTAGTCCGACCCGTGGCCGTAGTCGAACGGCCCGCAGCGGTGTCCGCGCCCAAGCCCACTGCGAATATCGACAAGTTGCTGCTAGCCTTGATCGCCGATAAAACGGGTTACCCGGAAGAGATGCTGGAATCCGGTATGGCTCTTGAAGCCGACCTCGGCATTGACTCTATTAAGCGAGTCGAGATCTTCTCCGCTTTGCAGGAAAAGCTTCCCAACCTTCCAGAAATGGATCAAACGGAAATGGCCCGCCTGCGCACCATCGGCGACATCATCGCGCACTTAGGCGTAAGTCCAGCTCCAGTTGCTGCGGCGGTTGTTCCATCGGCAGTTCCCTCTGCGCCATCTGCGGATATCCGTCCCATTCTGATCGCCCTCATCGCTGAAAAAACCGGCTACCCGGAAGAGATGTTGGAACCCGGCATGGCCCTTGAAGCGGACCTGGGAATCGACTCCATCAAGCGCGTCGAAATTTTCTCCGCGTTGCAAGAAAAGCTCCCCGGCATTCCAGAGATGGATCAAACGCAAATCGCCGGACTACGCACCATCGGCGATATCATCGCTCATCTCGGTGAAAGTCCCGCCGCCGTTGCTGTCGCTGTTGTTCCATCGGCAGCGCCATCTGCGGATATTCGTCCCATCTTAATCGCTCTCATCGCTGAAAAAACCGGCTACCCGGAAGAGATGCTGGAACCCGGCATGGCCCTTGAAGCGGACCTGGGAATTGACTCCATCAAGCGCGTCGAAATCTTCTCTGCTCTGCAAGAAAAGCTCCCCGGCATTCCAGAGATGGATCAAACGCAAATCGCCAGCCTGCGCACCATTGGCGACATAATCGCGCATCTCGGCGAAAGCCCCGCACCATTAACAATGTCGGTAGTGCCATCTGCGGACATTCGTCCGGTGCTGATCGCGCTCATCGCCGAGAAAACCGGCTACCCGGAAGAGATGTTGGAACCGGCCATGTCGCTGGAAGCCGACCTCGGAATCGACTCCATCAAGCGCGTCGAAATCTTCTCTGCTCTGCAAGAAAAACTCCCCGGCATTCCAGAGATGGATCAAACGCAAATCGCCAGCCTGCGCACCATCGGCGACATCATTGCCCACCTGAATGGCGCATCCCCGGAACCCGTAGCAGCAGTCAGCATGCCAGCAGTTAGCAAGAAAGAATCCCCGCGATTCGCCGTAGCCACCAGGAGGGTGGATCGGCTAGGACACATCACACTAGACAAGACCGACGGCCCCGTTGCAATCCTTGGTGTTGAAGCCGTTGGCAAGGCCATTGGCAAGATCCTTACGAAGAAGGGCTATCAGGTTGAACAAGCCATTGACGACAACACAGGCGCAGTGATTTGCCTTGCGGGCTTAGAGAACTTTGCTGACATTCAGGCTGCAATGGCTGCGAATCAAATAGCGTTTGAAGCAGCTAAATCTGTGGCTGCGCGCTTCGCCAAGCACGGCGGCGTATTCGTAACAGTGCAAGACACAGGCGGCGATTTTTCTTCACCCAAAGGTTGGAACGCGTGGGCTGGCGGACTTACCGGATTAGCAAAGACGGCATCGCTGGAATGGCCCAAGGCTCGCGTAAAAGCCATTGACATTGATGTGGCCAAACGCACACCGCGAGAAGTTGCGGAAGCCATTGTGGAAGAGTTGTTGAAAGGTGGACCAGAACCCGAAGTGGGCTTGACGTCAGCCAATCAGCGCTTAGTTCTTGAAGCGACACAAGCCGAAACCAGTGGCCCAGCTTTGAACGTGGATTCCAGTTCTGTAGTTGTGGCAACCGGCGGGGCGCGTGGAGTCACGGCCGTTTCTTTGATTCGTCTGGCCCAAACAGCGAAACCTAAAATTGTTTTATTGGGTCGCACAGCACTGGAGAAAGAACCGGCGTTTTGCCAAGGTGCCAATGACCAAACGGCTTTGCGTCGTGCTTTCCTTAACGACGCTCAAACCCAAGGCCTAAAGTTAGATCCGGCCAAGGTTTCCGCCAAGGCTGCCCAAGTATTGGCAACGCGTGAAATTCAGGCCACCATTGCAGCAATGGAAAAGGCTGGTTCGGCTGTGAAGTACCTTGCCATTGACGCACGCAATGCAAAAGAACTGAGCAGCGCGTTGGATGCGGTTCGCAAGGAATGGGGCCCCATCACAGGATTAGTACATGGTGCCGGAGTGCTGGCAGACAAGCGTTTGGAAGACTTAACGGTAGCTCAATTCCAATCCGTGTTTTCCACCAAAGTAGAAGGCCTGGCCGCTCTACTGGAAGCCACGACGAAAGACCCGCTAACGTTTATCGTAATGTTTTCCTCCATAGCGGCTCGCACCGGGAACATCGGCCAGACTGCCTATTCTATGGCTAACGAAGTGTTGAATCGAGTTGCTTGTGCGGAAAGTGTACGTCGCGGTAATTGCGTGGTCAAGTCACTCAACTGGGGACCTTGGGATGGTGGCATGGTCACCGCTGGACTTCGCAAACATTTTGAAGATCAAGGCATTCGCCTTGTTGGCATGGAAGAAGGTGCCAACCTATTCACCGATGAAATTTTGAATGGCGGTACCAAGCCGGTAGAAGTAGTGTTGGGTGGCCTGCCCAAGTTGCCCAATCGCGAACTGCGCATCCGCATTGATCAACATTCGCATCCCTTTCTGGCGGACCACACCATTCAGGACATGCCAGTGCTGCCAACTGTGGAAGCACTGGAATTTTTCCTGCGATGCGCCAGGGCACAAGGCAATCAATCCGGTCCGCTGGTTTGCACCGGGCTGAAAGTTTTGCGCGGAGTGAAGCTGGATCAATTCACTACTGGTGGCAATCTGTTCTTTGTTCGACCGAAGACAGACACGCTATTCGAACTGGTATCGCCTGACGGCACTCGTCACTATGAGGCCACGATTACTGCTGGTCCCGCTGCCAGTCCAGCCAAAATGAGTCAATTCGAATTGAAAGAATTTCCCTGGCCTGAAGCGGATATCTACGGCAAATTATTGTTCCACGGCCCGGCGTTTCAAGTGATCCGCAAGGTGGAAGGCGTGTCCGCAGAAGGCATTGCCGGAACGTTGACAGGTAGCCTGGATCGTAACTGGGTGGACGGACATCGGCATAGCGATGCGGCCATGTTGGATGGCGGTCTGCAACTGGCCAGGCTCTGGGGCTATCATTCGCTGGGCAAGCCAACGTTGCCAACCAGCATCGGCAGTTTGTGGATTAAGAATCCAGGCTGCGATACCAATCCAGTGCGATGCCTGGTATCGGCGCATGCTGTGGGTTCTAACAAAATTGTTTGTGACATCGGCTTTGTAGGAATGGGCAATGAATTAGTTGCCACTATGACTGGTGTGGAAATGCACGCCACCGCAGGTGCGTAGCCGAAGCGCGCATGTTTGAACCAATCGCAATTGTAGGCCGGGGTGCCATCTTCCCTGGCATCACAACTCCCGCTGAATTGTGGGACCTTGTGGCCGCAGGTAAAAGCGGAGTCACTGCGTGCCCTTCAGACCGTTGGGGCATTGCCAAAGAAATTATGATGGACCCGCTCCGCACTGCTGAGCGCGTGTTCACCGATCAAGGCGGGTACGTTACCGGCTTTGAAGAAATCTTTGATCCAACCGGTTTCCTGATTCCAGCGGAAGAAATTCTTCGTTATGACGAAATGGTTCACTGGCTGTTACACACAGGCAGGGAGGCACTTCGCGAAGCTGGCATATCGGAAGTACCTAAACGCACTGGCGCTGTGATTGGACTGTTGGGGTTGCCATCGGACAAGATGGCGCAGTTCGCTGAAGAAGTCTGGTTGGGTTTGGAACCACAAACGGCTCCTGAAAATCGTTTCATGTGCGGACTGGCAGCACACACATTTGCCCGTGCGCTGGGATTGGATCAAGGCGCCTTCGCTCTGGACGCAGCTTGCGCATCCTCGCTCTACGCCATCAAATTTGCCTGCGATGCACTGCATGATCGTCGTGCCGACCTGATGCTTGCGGGTGCTGTGAATCGGGCCGATGACCTGTTTTTACACACTGGCTTTAGCACTTTGAAAGCCATGTCGCCAACAGGGCAGACGCGTCCATTTCACGCGCAGGCCGACGGACTACTTCCCGCAGAGGGCGCAGGCTTTGTCGTACTGAAACGCCTGGCCGATGCGGAAGCTGCAGGGGACAAAATCCTGGGCGTGATTCGTGGTGTTGGCGTTTCCAACGACGGACGCACGGCGGGATTATTGACTCCTTCCGAAGCCGGGCAGGAACAAGCGATGCGTGCGGCTTATGCAATGTCAGGCGTTGCGCCATCGGAAATTTCTATGGTGGAATGCCATGCTACGGGCACTCCGGTGGGTGACGCCAGTGAAATTCGCAGCACAGGAAAAGTGTATGCAGGCTTGCGTGATGTGCCGATTGGTTCGGTGAAAGGGAACCTGGGGCATCCGATTACGGCGGCGGGCATGGCTAGTTTGATGAAGGTGCTGGGGGCCATGGAAGCAGGCATCCGGCCCGCGACAATTCATTTGGACCAGCCGCTGGATGCCATTGAAGGGACTTCGTTTCGATTGTTGACTGCCAACGAACCTTGGACCGGGGAACGTCGCGCGGCGATTAGTGCTTTCGGGTTTGGTGGGAACAATGCGCACTTGATTGTGGAACAGTATCGAGGCGTTGGAACTGCACTTCCTCATAGTCGCGACGCGGCAAGCAAGGTCGCCATTGTATCGATGGGTGTTGTTGCTGGGGATGCTGTCAACTCTGACGAATTTGCGAAAGCCATTCGCATGGCTGAGCCTCGCGTACATCGAATTGAAACGACATCGTTGGCCATGCAAGGTCTGGGATTTCCTCCTGCCGATTTGGAACAAACGCTGCCTCAGCAGTTACTGGCTGTGCAAGCTGCAGCGGAAGCCATCGCCAAAGCTGGTTCGCTGAATCGTGCACGAACCGGAGTCTACGTGGGCATGGGTTGCGATGCTGAAGTGGCTCGTTACGGCTTGCGCTGGCGTGCGCAGGAGTGGTCTAGCGCTGCAGAGCAAGATGCTATTAGCCCAGCTCTTACAGCCCCGGCAGTGTTGGGACGTCTGGCAAATATTGTGGCCAATCGTTTGTCCAGCAAGTTCGATCTGCGTGGTCCCAGCCTTGCCGTCATGTCTGATGAGCTTTCTGGGATTGATGCACTGCGTTTAGCGCAACGCGCTATTGCTACCGGTGAATTAGATGCGGCGATTGTAGGCGCTGTTGATCTGTCGGTTGAGCCCGTCCATCAAGCCGCCGCGTCCGCATTGCTTTCAATTGATAAGCAAACGCCCGGTGACGCAGCCGTATTCTTTGTACTGAAACGTCTTGCAGATGCGGAACAAGTTTTGGCGGTACTGGGCGATGATGATGGCGAGCCCACTCACACTGCCGATTTAGCGACACCGATATTTGGCCATGCGCACGCTGCCTCTGGATTGTTGAATGTGGCGGCCGCAGTAGTTTCTCAACAGCAAGCCACAGTAACAACCACAGCCCTTGGTGGTCACAGTGCTTCAGTAACAATCTCCGCGAATCCGCAGCCAGCCATTCATCAGTTTAATGGCAACCTGTTCATTGTCGCGGCCACTGCAGCGGAGTTGTCGACCAAGCGGGAACGCGCTCGACAAGCCATTGCTTCTGGAGTTACGTCGTTCTCCCTGGACGGCATCTACTATCGCAAGGCTCGCATTGGTGGTGAATTAGCGTTTGTGTTTCCCGGTGCTGCGGCAGCCTATGCAGGCATGGGGAAATCGTTCTTCGGCAAATTCCCGGAACTGCTCAACGAAGTTCCACCGCGACTTGTTGAAGCCGCTTCCTGGATCGCAAGCGGAGTTACTGAGCCAGACACGACGCAGAAGCTTTGGGGAAGTTCGCTGCTCTCGCAAGTGCATGCCCGCTACACTTTGGGCGCTTTGAGGTTGAAGCCCACCGCGGCCATTGGCATCAGTTCCGGTGAAACGAATAGCTTGGCGGCATTCGGGGCATGGCGTGATATCGGCATGTTTCACGATGAGTTCACAGCCGCAGAAGTGTTCCCGCGTTACCTTGGCGGCAAGTTTGAAGTCACTGGCGGCACACCCTGGCAAACGTGGCGACTCTCCATTTCCGAATCTGAACTAAAGCAGTTACTGCAAGCCTCATCACTGCTGAGGCTAACGGCAATTCATTCCATCGGCGATTATGTTGTTGCCGGACCCGCTGAAGCGTGCGTGAATTTGCCGCGTGGCAAAGCGCAGCGCATCCATTACGATCTTGTGGTGCACTGCCCTGAGTTTGAGCCGTTCGCCACCACTTGGCATCAACTCCATTCGCGGGAAACCAGCCCGGTTCCTGATGTCCGGTTTTATACGCACTCCACCAACACGCACTATCAACCCACTCGCCAAAGCATTGCCGATGCACTTACCGGGCAAGCCAAGCATACATTAGACTTTCCCAAAGTCATTGAACAAGCCTATGCCGATGGGGTTCGTGTGTTTTTGGAACATGGCCCACAGGGCGGCTGCACATCCTGGATCCGCCGTATTCTTGGGGATCGCGATCACGTTGCCATTGCTCTTGATTTGGCCAGTGTAGATGGAGTTCGTCAGGCGTTGAACGCCCAGGCGCAACTGCTTGCTGCTGGTATTGAAACGGTTCCGCAATCTTCAACTCGTCAAATTACTTTCTCCGCACACGCTAGCGAATTTCACCTGATGCCACCTAGATACTCCAAACCCGCACCACAAAATACAACCACCTCGCTGTTTGAACTGCATGCCCAGACCATTACGACGGAACATTTGAAGTTCCTGGAATTGGCCGGTGCGCAGAATCAGGAGTTCCTCGCCTTGTCGCAACGTGCTTATGCGCAATTGGCAGGTGCTGGAGGGACTGCTGTTGCTCGGGCTGTAGAGGTCCCAGTAATTCAGGAAGTTCCGATGAAGGCACCGGTTGTAGAGATGGCCGTCCGTCCCACCATCGCGGCAACAACCACGGCTTCAAAACCTTCCGGAAAAACACTGTCGCGCACTGAACTGGAACTGATTTCATCAGGCCCCATCTCCGCTGTCTTTGGCCCCCAGTTCGCACCTACCGATCAGTATCGTCTCCTGGTTCGCATGCCCATGCCTCCGCTGCTCTTGGCCGATCGCGTCACCGGCCTTGATGCGGAACCCATCACCATGGGAACAGGAACCATCTGGACGGAAACAGACGTCAAGCCCGATTCCTGGTACCTTTGGCGCAATCGCATGCCCGGTGGCATCATGATTGAATCTGGCCAGGCCGACCTGCTTTTGATCTCATGGCTGGGTATTGATTTTCACGTGAAAGGCGAGCGGGCCTATCGTTTGCTGGGTTGTGACCTTACCTATCACGGTGGATTGCCACAGCCCGGTGAAACACTGCAATATGAAATTAAAATTGACCAGCACGCGCGTCAAGGTGACATTCGTCTGTTCTTTTTTCACTATGATTGCCACATCAACAACAAGATCCGTCTTTCAGTGCGCAATGGTCAAGCGGGCTTCTTCACTGCTGAGGAACTAAGTGCTTCAGCAGGAATATTATGGTCGGCAGATAAGGCTGAGCCAACCGCCATGGCAACCGTTGCAAAGCCAAGATTCCCAGGTATTCCCACCAGTTTCACGAATGATCAACTGCGCAAAGCGGCGGCAGGCAAGGCTTTTGAGTGTTTTGGCAAAGGTTTTGAATTCGCCGCTGCCCACCAACGGTCACCCGGATTTGCTGCGCCGGATTTGTTATTGTTCGACAACGTCACCCACTTAGACTTCACTGGTGGACCGTGGAAGCGCGGTTACATGCGCGCCGAACTTCCCATTCAGGAAGACTCCTGGTTCTTTGAAGGCCACTTCAAAAACGACCCCTGTATGCCTGGCACATTGATGTTTGAAGGCTGCCTGCAAGCCATGGCGTTCTACATGATGGCACTGGGCCAAACGGTGGATAAAGATGGCTGGCGCTTTGAACCTGTTCCTGAAATCGCTTATCCATTGCGTTGCCGCGGTCAAGCAATTCCTACTGCGCGCATGCTGGTCTACGAACTATTCGTCGACGAAGTAATTGACGGTTCTGAACCGAAATTGTTTGTCGATCTGCTGTGCACCATCGACGGGTTGAAGGCGTTCCATTGCCGTCGTATGGGGCTGGAACTGACGCCTGGTTGTCCGTTGGACGAAATGCCAGAGCCTGATGCCAAGCTGGATGGCAACCGTGCTGTAGCCACCGTCAACAACGTGCCGCTGGATTATCGCGCGCTGCTCAATTGCGCCTGGGGGCCGCCCAGCCATGCGTTTGGCGCACCTTTCACAAAGTTTGATCGCGGCATGAGATTACCGCGTCTGCCCGGCCCGCCGTATCATTTCATGACTCGCATTGCCAAGATTGATGGCGAGTTCAATGTGGAACGGTTGGGATGCAGCGTGGATGCCGAGTTCGATATTGAGCCAAGCGATTGGTTTTTCCACGCCAACGGCCAGCCAACTTTGCCTTACCCAGTTTTGCTGGAAGCCGCATTGCAACCCTGCGGATGGTTGGGGTCTTACATTGGCATCGCGTTACGGTCCGACGCCGAAATGCAGTTCCGCAACTTGGACGGAACGGCTTCCATGTTGGTGAATGTCCCGGCGTCAAAGGGTACGGTACGAACCAAAGCAACTTTAACGAACGTGTCCCGCGCAGGTGGCATCACGCTGGTTTCTTTCGACGTCCGTTGCTCACTGAATGAACAAGAGATCTTCAACATGAAGACTACCTTTGGATTCTTCCGTGCGGCCGATTTAGCAAGGCAGGTGGGCATTCCGGCATCCCCTGCAGAACTGGCACGAGTGAATGCGACTTCTGATTTCCTGGTGGATTTAACCACTAAACCGGATCGCTATTGCGGCGGACCTCTGCCTATGCCTTCGGGTGATTTACTGCTCATTGATCGCATCAGTGGCATTTGGCCAGCGGAAGATGGTTCGGGAAAAGTGCGGTTACGTGCAGAAAAAGATGTGAAGCCTGGGGAGTGGTTCTTCAAGGCGCACTTCTATCAGGACCCTGTGCAGCCCGGCTCGTTGGGCCTGGAAGCGCTACTTCAAACACTACAGTTTTACGCAATCCACATTGGCGCTGCAGAAGGGATTAAGAACCCGGTGCTCAGCTTGGAAAATCCACACGACTGGAAATATCGCGGTCAGGTTGTCCCTTCCAATAAAAAGATTGTGTCTGAAGTGGAAGTGAAATCAGTGGTTCGCGATGGCAGCAGCGTAGTGTTGAAAGCGGAGGGTTGGTTGTGGGTAGACGGTACTCGCATCTACCAGATGAACTTTGGACTGCGGGTGAGTTGAAAGGGCAGGACTGTTTTAGGGAATCCTCAAAATCCAGCCTGCCGCCGTAAGTGTTCTTGTCGGTCATCGGCGATGGCGTTCAGCGCGTTGAAACCGTTTGGAGCCTCACCAGTGTGAACAAGAAAGTGTCCAACTCGCTTCAACGAGGGGCGTTTTGCCAGATCTCGGCTAGCCATTGGTACAACAATTCGCTTGGCTTGATCTATTTTAGGTGACATACCATTTCAATATGACAGATAATACTTGAAATTGAAATGGCAAATTACCGTTGAGCCCGGCGCTCCGGTTCCACTGCTGCTGCAATGGCCATTGTCGCGTAAGCAGCACCGGCTGCGGAAATCCATTGATCATGCCCGTAGGGATACCCACTTTCAAAGTAAGGCTGCACCGGTAATGAGCGACTCTTCACGTGCCAAGTGCCGTCGGCTGCCTGCGTGTCCAGAAGAAAGTGAAGACCTTTTTGATAGGTAACATGCGAAGCCCGCACGCCGCCTTCATGCAAAGCCCAAAGCGCCATACCCGTTGCGTAGGCATCAGTCGACATCGCACCAAGTTGCGACCAGCCACCATTTTTCTGTTGCATTGCTTGTAAGCCACGCGCGGCCTTGTCCAAAGCCTCCGGTCCGGCCTTCGACCATGCCAGACCCAGTAAATGAAAAGTTCGTTCCTGGGTGGTTTCAGGCTTCGCTTCCAGCAGCCAAGATCGGGCGCGGGCCAGCCGTGTTTCATTGTCGGCACTTTGCACTTTGGATCCATAAGTCTTCAAAGCGTAAATCGCATAGGCGGTTGTCGTGAAGTCATCAAAAGTCAGCGGGGGCCTGTTGGCAGTGGTGCGCCAATAACCTTCAGGTTCCTGCATGGATTTTATAAAGTAGATCTGCGCCTCAATCCGGGCGTCTACAGGTCGGCCAGCCGCTCCGTAAGCGAACAATTCATAACCAGCGGAGCCCACCGGATTTGTGGAATATTCAATGAATCGTTCCATGGTGACTTCCGAAACTTCCGGCGGCAGTTGTTCAATCGGAGCCCCTGTTGTAATGCCCTGCTTCCGCGCGAACGCTTGGGCCCCAGCGGGCAGCATCTGGTTGTGACAAGAGTTGCAGCCGCCCGTTTTGATAAAGTTGGGACTGGTTTTTTCCAGCAGATGCAATCCTTTTTGCGCAGCGGAACGCAGAACGGCAGCTTCCACATCAGCGGCCACAGCCATCGACTGAATCAACAAAAGAAAATAAACAAGGCGCATAAAAAACTCCTAAAAAGTACCTTCGGAAAGGGCTCCACGAATGATGGTCGTAACTTCGGTTTCACCGCGTTTAGCAGCCAGGGTAAGGGCGGTTTCATCTTCCCCAGTGGCGCGAACTTTGGCACCTTTGGAAAGCAGCAGCCGAATCAGTGCCGGGGATGCGGTGTCACAATAGGCGGCATGCATCAGTGGCGTATAGCCACGATAATCGATTGCGTTGACATCAGCACCTTTATCTAATAACAGTCTCACCGATTCCAAATGTCCACGATTCGCTGCGTTAGCAATGGCCGTTTCCCCGCGCTTGGTCTTGGCGCGCACGTCGGCACCTTTGGCAATCAGCAGTTCCACGGCAGCGGGAGTTGCGAAGGCCGCGTTCATCAAAGCAGTTGCCCCAGTAGCCGATGCTGCGTTTACGTCAGTGCCCTTTTCAACCAACAGCTTTACGGATTCGAAACTAATTCCAGACGCCGGGAACAAAGCAGTGAGTCCTGTAAGTGTGCGGACGTTGGGATTGGCCCCGGCTTCCAACAAAAACTGAACTAAGGGGGCTCCAGCGGGCAGGGTCGCGGCCATGTACAATGCGGTTCGCCCTTCCACCGTTTGGGCGTTGATGTTGGCACCCTTGGCCAGCAATAGTTTCATTTTCGCCGTGTCCGTCACGCACCAGTGCAACGCGGTTGCTTTGCGGGAATTGCTGGCATTGGGATCAGCACCAGTAGCCAACAGAACCTGCACCATTTCTATAGTGCCGGAATTAGCGGCGTGCATCAACGCGGTGGACCCAGACGCATCAGCGGATTTCGCCATCTTCTTTGCACCGGCTTTGACCGCAGCAAGATCATAGCGATGAATTGCATCCAGAAAAGCTTGCACCTTCGGGTCAGTTGGCTTGCGCTCTTTCACCGCTTCATCAGCACGACCAGGCATGTCTGCACCTTGGTCGATCCATGCACGCAACACGGCGATTTCCTCGGCTTCCAACGCACCACTTGGTGGCATCTGCATTCCCGCCGAAGAGCCGCTGATGCGATGCATCAATTTGCTTTCCACACTCTTGCCTTGAATGATGACAGGACCATAATCGCCGCCGCGCAACGCGTTCTGGCGGAGGTCCAAGCGCAGACCAGATTGCTGCTGCTTTGCGCCGTGGCAGGAAAAACATTTAGCGGTGAGGATCGGCTTAACATGTTTATCGTAATCCACAGTTTCACCAAACACGCAGGGCAGCAACAGGCAAAGCAAACAGAGTAGACGCAGGGGCATGGTGGAAATGTTATCAACCTCAGCGGTGGGAGTCAATGCCGGGCGACTCAATGCCAATGCATAGTCAGATCATGCAAAACAATCGGGATAGGGGGGAGTCTCACGGCTCCGCCCCTCCCACACCACCGGACATGCGGGTTCGCATCCGGCGGTTCGGCGAGTTAAGTCACAAACGAACTTGCTGAGATCCGCATCCACTAGGCATTCGGCTCC
>JANMWO010000551.1:0-12126 GCA_031394025.1 Acidobacteriota bacterium | reverse complement strand
GACTCGATTCATCCATTCCTCACAAGTTCATTAATTTGCGCTTCTAAATAACGAAGCGATCCAGTGGCAATTGTTTCCGCCCCGGGCTTGAAGTCAAATGCCTCAAGCGATACCCAACCCTTATAGTTCAAGCGCGCCAGCGTAGCCAGCAGCGGCTTGAAATCGTAATCTTTGGTGCCACAATACCCGCCATCCAGCTCGTTTACGTGGACATGACGGATCTTGTTGAAATGACGTTCCACCAGCACTTCATGCGGTTCCTTCTCATTGATGGCATTGTGAACATCAAACATGGTTTGCACTGCAGGACTGCCAATTTCATCCACATATTGCGCCGCTTCGTCCAAAGAAGTCACCACGTTGCACTGTTCCACGGGAAGCGCTTCAATTAAAAGCGTTACGCCACGGTCCTGGGCATGTTTGGCAACACTGGCAACGCCATCGACAAACCGTCTGGTGGCCGCCTGCGGAGTGGACCCGCCGGTCGTCCCACGCTGCAAAGGCGAACCAAATACCATCATTCCGTCGGGACCCAAATCACCACAGAGGTCGATCAAATTGCGGATGTGCAGCCAGCTTTTGGCACGCAAAACATCGTCTGGGGTGGTCACATGCAGACCTTTCGGCGAGACCATCAGCCAATGCAGCCCGACAAACGTCAGACCTTCACCAGCCATAATTTCGCGCAGTTCCTTGCGCCGGGAAAGGGGAACTGTCCAGGGGTCTTCAGCCAGGGTGAAGGGAGCAATTTCAATCCCCGTGTACCCGGCCATGCGGACGCAACGGGCCGCCTCCGCGAAATCCCATCCCTCAAACGCTTCATTACAGATTGCTTGCCGGTAAGTGTATGCCATGCCTAATCTTAGTGTAGTCCGTGAAGGGCTATAAAGTTATCCCTTATTGAAAACCAGCATCAATTAATAGATCGGCGGAACGTTCCCCGAAGTTTACTTTCGACCCACGGCAACGATGCTCAGTCCACCCCAGGGAAGGAATCGATCAATCCTCGACCACAGCCAAACGGTCAAGTCGAACGCCTTCAGAGTAAAGCGACTGATTCTGGCGCTGGAGAGTAGTTTGGAGTTCACCCACCAGGCCAAGGCTCCGGCTTTGTTCATGGAAAAACATTCTTCCACAGTGAAACCAGATTGCTCCATTGCTTTGCGCAAATCCAGTTCTGAGAATCGTCGCAAATGCCCAACCGACCGGTCCAGACTTCCGAACAGATTGGGGTTACAAGGCGACAACACCACAACCCGTCCGCCTGATTGCAATAGTTGATGCAAAGCTGTCAACGTCTGTTCCGGGTTTTCCAAATATTCAAGAATATTGATGCACAGCGCCGTTTCCACTTTACCCGTGACGTCCTCTAAACCAGCCAATACCGCCGGATCCAGAGAACGAACCTCCACACTGGGAGTTCGTAAGAACCGATTCACCAGAGCATGCAGATATAAAGGATCTTTTTCAGCCGCAATATAGCGCAACCGCTTGGCCATTAGCCGACCAGTAAGATTCCCCATGCCGGCGCCCAATTCCAGTACTGTATCTCCCAAATAAGGCCGCAAAATGGAGGCCTGCCAGGAAAGATAAGATGGCGTGCCAGTCAGGTTGTAAAGATGACCACGGTCATACGGGGGTTTGTAAAGATCGTCAACCAGCCAGAAGTAAAGGATGACGCCCAACGCTTTCACCCCGTCACGCCAACCGATCTTCTTGCCTTCTTCGTAAGTACGCCCGTGATAACTGATCGGCACTTCATAGATGCGCAGCTTTCGCTTGGCGCATTTCATTGTAATTTCCGGTTCAAAACCAAAGCGATCAGATCGGATGGGAATGCTTTTCAGCAGTTCTGTGCGAAACACTTTGTAGCATGTCTCCATGTCTGTCACATGGATATTAGAAAATATATTGGAAGCCAACGTTAGCGTCTGGTTGATCTTGGTATGCCAGTAGGGCAGCACTCTACGCTGTTCCCCATTCAAATACCGGGACCCAAATACGGCATCGGCCCGGCCATCCACCAGAGGCTTCAGCAAGGCAGGATATTCGTTGGGATCATATTCCAGGTCGGCATCCTGAATCAGGCAAAAGTCGCCTTGGGCCAGTTCAATTGCCCGGCGGACGGCGGCACCCTTACCCTGGTTCACATCTTGCCGATACAGCCGAAAGCGGGAATCAGTGGCAGCAATGCGTACCAGAATTTCAGAAGTTCCGTCTGAAGAACAATCATCCACCAGAATGATTTCCCGTTCCATACCATCGGGCAAAGGGGCTTGCATAACAAGGTGCAGGCTACGTTCCACAACCGTGCGCTCGTTATAAACAGGAATTAATATGGAGAGCAGCATAAGTTATTAGAGTTTTCGAGCAATCGCCGCATAGTCCAATCCGCCGAAAAAGGCATCGCGAAAATCAGGCGGAAGGCTGCCGACGGAAGGCATGGATTCCACTGCAGGAGACAGCCGGATAATTTCTATTCGTCCAAAGCCAGCCTCTTCCAGATAAAACGTGAGCAGTGTCGATGGCACTGGGCGCACATGAGTCGGATCTAAATAAAAATGCGTGGCGAAAATAGCCAGGCATTCTGGATTGGGCGTTTCGAAGGCTACAACAGCGCCTTTACTGGTTTTAGCGGCAAGCAACTTGATCAGTTTTTGCAGGTCTTGCGGTTTTAGATGTTCAATTACCTGAGAACAAAATACTCCATCAAACGTGCCGTCGGGTTGCGAGTCCAGGTACGGGAACATGTCCACTTTTTCCGCAGTTAAACCAAGCGAAAGGCAATGTGCTATGGATTCGTCATGCAAATCAATCCCGTGTGCCGTAAGGCCAGCATCACGCATTTTTTGCAGAAACTCACCACGACCGCAGCCAAGATCAATCACATTTTTTTGATCCTTAAAATAGGGAGGGTAGCGGTCCAAGCCCGCGCTAATGTGATCTTCCCGACCGCGAAATTTCTCAGCGAAATGCAGAACGTCGTAATCTTCTTCCTGTTGCTGAGATGGTACAGAAGATGCAACTGCCACTGGTGCCAAGAAGGCACGCTGGCGGACCTTACGCAATTCATGATGAATCAGCTCTTCATATTCCGTGCGGATTCTATCCAGATCGGCCCATAGCTTCTGCTGTAAATCGTTGGTGGATTGATTAAGAGCACCTTCAAACGCCGTGTGCTGCGATTTGGCGATATCCCGAAAGGTACCTTCCATCAAGGTGGCTCTATGGTTGAACGCCGCTTGCAGATCGGCTGCGCTGCGCAGGAACTGAACTTCGTTAATGGATAACTTCCGTTCCCATTCTTTGCGCCACTCCTGCCAATGAACGCGGATGTCGGTAAGCTCCCGGGCCTCATCGCGCAGTTGATCCATGCGCGTAGAGGCCTGTGCCAGATCATTGCGAATGTCTTGCTGCTCTGTGGCGGAACGCTCTGCCAAATCCTTTACGGCACGGTTTAAATCGTTGAGCGACTCAATCGCTGCATTGACGCAATTGATGGCCCCACGGTTGAACTCCACTTGTTCGCGAACATGCCAATCCAACACCCGCGATAGGAACCGCTTCCAACGCTGGACAATGTTGTTGACAAATCCGGCAGGCCTGGGGTTGACCGTACCAATGGAAGCCACTTTCGATTCCGCTGCATCGCGAGCACGCACCAGCGGCATAAGGTCAGCCAATTGCACCTCAAACGCGGCTTTGCCTTGGGGATAGCGCACTTGCACCCGATCCCGGATTTCAGCAAGCGCCCGTTCCAGTTCAGCTAACTTGTGGGGTTCAGCGGGCACGCTTTCCCTTCCGTTTGTAAGAGGCTGTTATCTTTGAATACACACCGCCGCGTGGAGTGAATTCACCAATCACGGTGGCACTGATTGGTTTGGCAAAACGAACCACATCGTTCAAAAAACGGTTGACGACATTTTCCTGAAAGATGCCCAAATTGCGGTAAGCCAGCCAGTACATCTTCAGCGACTTCAATTCCAGGCAGACCTTATCGGGGGTGTAACGGAGCGTTAACGTTCCATGATCGGGAAGTCCCGTTTTAGGACAGACGCTAGTAAACTCTGGAGTAATAATTTCAATTTCATAGCCTGCAAATTGATTGGGCCAAACTTCAATTTCAGGAAGCGGAGCATCCAGGCCAGCGCTGGCGTGTTCATCTGTATAAGCGTTTGTTTTAGGCATTCTGTTCAATAGACCGGGCCAAATGATCCAGGAAAAGGCCCACATCGGTTACCACGCCAACCGCTTGCCCGGTGCCCCGATCACTTACTTTAGTGGCAACTGCGGGGTTGATATCGACGCAGACAATTTTCACCCAACTGGGCAACATGTTCCCGGCTGCAATGGCATGCAGCATGGAGCTTAAACAAAGCACCACGCTGGCACCTTCCAAATGCTTGGCATAAGCATCTTGAGCTTGGCTCATATCGGTGATTGTGTCAGGCAACGGACCATCGTCGCGCAAGCTGCCAGCAAGCACAAAGGGAATTCCTTTCTTCACGGTTTCATACATCACCCCGGTGGTCAGTTTACCGCTTTCCACCGCACCGGCAATACTTCCGCAATGATAGATGGCATTGATGGCGCGCATGTGATTGCGATGCCCATGCTCTTCCTGGCGACCGTCGGATTGGCGCACACCCAACGATGTTCCAAGCAATGCTGCTTCAATATCGTGCACAGCCAGCGCGTTGCCAGCCAGCAGCGCATCCACCCAGCCATTGCGAATCAGCCAACACAGTGGTGCTCCACCGCCGGTGTGCACAACCACGGGTCCGGCCACTACAATAATTTTCTTCTTCTCTTCCCT
The DNA here is from genome assembly GCA_031394025.1 of Acidobacteriota bacterium. Taxonomy (GTDB): domain Bacteria; phylum Acidobacteriota; class Terriglobia; order Bryobacterales; family Bryobacteraceae; genus JANXSF01. Next base: position 7,310 of record JANMWO010000551.1, on the reverse strand, counting down.
GGCTTGCTTCAATAAAGCCACGGTTTGGCGAACAGCGGTTTCCACTTGGCGCTCTGAGGAAATGCCGTTGCTCATAAAGGAAAAAGATTGGCGGTCGCGTTCTTTCGATTCGGGAATCACACGGATGCCACGCATGCCAACCACTACCGCTTCGCCTTTCTTCAAGTCCCGAAGCTTACGGCAGATTGATGCGCCGTCCTTTACAACAACCAGGGCATCCATGCGTTGCTTGCCAACGGTGATCCATTCTGAATTCAGCTTGATCTGCGTTTGGTGATTGGTAGTGGAATAGAAATCTTCCGGAGCGCAGCAATCTTTTTCAGCAAGACGAAGTTCAGCATCGGAAGCATCCACAGGAGTGCAGCCCAGACCCAGCAACTGTCCCACCAACTGATCCATCAGCGCCCTGGTGGGAGTTTCCAGACGAAGCCGTAAATGGGAGTCTTCGGAATTGGTTCGGCCAATGGTGAATTTTTCAACTTCGAAGCGACCTTGAAATTCAACCACGGTGTCGAAGATCTGTTCCATAATGTGGGAATCGATCAAGTGGCCATGGGCCTCAACGGTTTCGACAACCGGAAGCACGGTATTGGGAGAACTCATTACTTTCTAGGATATCGCGATTAATCAATCCATAAGTCCAAACTTTTTGTGGGGATCTGACCCACAGTAAGCATCAGTGGTTGTGGACCGCTGGGAAGAAATCCAGCCGGGATGCGGAAACGAATGGTGATGATTCCATCGGATACAACAGGATCTGCCGAAAGCAACAGTTTCTTACCGCCCAAAGTTAAAGCCACCGATTCGGCAACATTGAATCCCGCTGCAAAAACGGTTACCAGACTCAATCGTACTGCTGGATTGGCGGGTCCATTCCATCTGTTATTTTCGTTCCAGGCAAGAGCGCGCTGATCCTCCCCCGGTACGCTGAACAAGATTGGTGCCGATGCTACAATTTCCACTGGTCGAATGCCCCTGGACTTGCCTGCATCGCGCAATTCCGCCTTTGCTAAATGAGCCAGCACCGCATTGGGAACTACAGCATTCAGTTGGGTTTTTGATTGGAACAAGATTGTGGCTGGTATGCCATCAAACAGCAGTTCCGGGGAGGTAAACGGTTCCTGGCAATACAAGATGACCAGTTCCCCAGCGGTCATGGGCCCTTCCTGATTACTAGCCGCCCTTACAAGAGTGAACGGCACGGGTGCTGCATCGGAAGCAGGTGGCAATGCAGCGCCAATGGTCAGCTTACGGATGCGGTGATTGCCAGAATCGGCCACAAACACAGATCCATCGGGGTCAACGACCAGTGCGCCGGGTGAATTGAATTGTGCCGATAGAGCCGCACCGCCATCGCCATCAAACCCTGGGAACCCGGTGCCGCCGATGATGCCTCCGTTGATTTTGCGGACGCGATGCTTTGCCGTCTCGCTAACATAAACGCCCCCATCTTTATCCACGGCAACGCCGCGCGGCGCATCGGCTGCTGAAACCGTCACCAGACGACCGTCCAGATCCAGACGCAGCAGCCGGTCACCCCCAGATTCCGCAATATATAGCCGACCCGCAGCATCGAAACTGAGTCCTTCTGGGAAAGCCAAGCCTTGCGCTTCCGTGGAGATAATTCCTAGCGTGGAAATCTTACGAATGGCACCGTTGCCTTTATCGGCTATATAAATATCCCCTTTGGCATTGATGGCAAGTCCTGATGGTTCGCGAAACCTTGCCAGCGTTGCCGTACCGCCATCGCCACGATAACCAGCCACGCCATCCCCGGCAATGGTCGAGATAAAGCCAGAAGGGCTGATTCGTCGAACGGAATGGTTGCCCACTTCGGCAATATAAATATACCCGGCCAAATCAATCGCCACCGCGTGAGGAGCGTTCAATTTTGCGTTGATGGCTGGGCCACCATCGCCGGAATAACCACTTAAACCAAGCCCTGCGGCAGTGGTGATAATTCCCTGCCCTGAAACTTTCCGCAGACGATGGTTGCGTTCATCGGCAATGTACAAATTGCCAGAGGAATCATAAGCTATCCCTGAGGGACTATTCAGCCGGGCGTTGGTAGCCAGGCCGTTATCGCCACTGAACCCATAATTACCCTTACCGGCAAAGATGCTGACAGCAAGGTTGTTCTTGGAATCGGTGACGATTGCTCGCACCAGACCGCCGCTGGCCGTGTAGACGGTTCCTTTGGCATCTACGGCAATGGATCGACCCCCGGCGGCAATGGAAGTGATCTCCCCATTGGATGCGCGTCGCAAAGTGATTCCCGGACGATCATCGGCAAGGAACAGGTTACCCAAACTATCAAAAGCGATATCCGTTGGGGAATACAGTGGAAGGGACCGGTTTGGAGAATGGGAGTACACGCTGATGGTGTTTCTAAATACACGTCGGATCACATTATTTCCGCTATCAGCGACCAATATTCCGCCTTGTGGATCAAAAGCCAGGCCGGCGGGGGAACGCAGGGGCGAATCCAAGTCGGAACCAGTTCCGGCAAAGGAATGAATGCTCCCTTGGCGGTCAACATAATAGACACGGTGGGCGGCGAAGTCGGTAAAGTAGAATCCGTTATTGGAATCCGCTAAGACATTGCGTGGGCTGTCTAGAATTACGGAAGTTGCCGGACCTCCATCGCCCGCCGGTCCAGCCAGAACGGTGCCTCCACCAGCCACGGTTGTGACAATTCCATCAGGGGAAATGCGACGGATACGGTGATTCCCTAGATCGGCAATGAATAGCGCACCATCGGCATCTAAAGCCATGCCGTAAGGAGAATGAAACAGTGCCCGAACGGCTGGCCCACCGTCACCAGCAAAGCCTGCTGAGCCCGTACCAGCAATGGTTTGGATGGTCCCATCGGGGTGCACGGAGCGAATGCGGTGATCAGCGGCATCGGCAATATAGACAATGCCCGCCTTGGAGCATGCGATCCCCTCCGCTTGAGCGAAACTGGCAAAAAGGGCGGGACCGCCGTCGCCTACCAATCCTGAACCGGCAATGGATTGAATGGAATACGTTTGTTGCGCTGCCACCTCATTGGCCACCCCACCCAAACTTAAAAAAGCATACGCAAGGAACAGGTTTACTTTGAAATTCATACTGAGGATTGTCTCTGTTAACTAAGTGCTTTTAGTTCGCGAATTGTCTCAGTCTCATTCCGATAAGTACAGAGAATGAAACAATACATGGTAGTTAGCGGAAGGGCGTTCCGATGTCTGCTGATTCTACTGATGATCTGTTGTGCGCATGGTCAGGAAATTACTCCGGGGCAACCTGTATTGCATTTGAAAAACAGATCGTGGACAACTACCAACGATCTGCAAATGTTTAGCGGAACTGCTGCAAAATCACGAACCGGCCAAGCGGGACACTATATCATCCAATTCGACCAGTTTCCCAGCCAGGAACAACTGTGGACGCTGGAAGATCGTGGTGTCACCATATTGGGCTATGTTCCTGAAAATGCGGTGGTAGTTTCCGCATCTGGACAATTTGCCTTAGACGGATTGAATGCCCATTGGCGGGGACGGCTGGAAAGCCAGGACAAGATCAGCCGTTTATTGACAACGGAGGTTCCCGAAGCAGGCCCATCTTCCGATTCTGCTGTAGAATCCTTCCTTGTAGAGTTCCAAATAGACACTTCCAGCGCCGATATGTACGCTTTGGCGGCTGAATATGGGTTAGAAACCGTCGAAAATTCAAATTTGTTGCACAACCATCTGCTAGTGCGAGGAGTCCGTAGCCAGGTGATGCGTCTGACGGAATGGGACGAGGTGACTTATATTTTTCCGGTCAACGAGGATTTAATTGCGGGAACCGAGGTAACTACTTGTGCTGGAGCGCTCACTAAATTCGGAACCTTGGGACAGTTCGTGGCCAAGGCTGGGGAAGGTTGGGACGGGCCAGGAAGGGGTAGGGCGAACATCCATTTTGTTTTCAGTCAACTGACACCGAAGATTGGCGGGGAGGCTCAAAAAGCGGAAATTGTGCGGGCGATGAAGGAATGGGAAAGGGTGGCTGGCATTCAATTTAGTTTGAGCGCCAATGCTACGGAAACAAAGACGGTGAACATCCTGTTTGCCGAAGGGGATCATGGGGACGGAAATCCTTTTGACGGAAGAAGTGGGGTTTTAGCGCACACATTTTATCCAATCCCATTGAATGCCGAACCAATCGCAGGGGACATGCACTTTGATAATGCGGAAAACTGGCAAATTGGAGCCGATGTAGATCTATACAGCGTGGCACTGCACGAACTGGGTCATGCGCTGGGGTTAGGACATTCCGACAAGCCCGGCGCAGTGATGTACCCTTACTATCGTCGAGCGACGTTGCTTACCATCGAAGATTCCAATGCGATTCTACAGATTTATGCCGATCCTCAGGCACCAACGCCTGCTCCTACTCCTGCTCCAATTCCTACCCCAAACCCTCCAACTTCACCTTTACCAGTTGCGCCGCTCAGTGTGAGCGTGGATCCAACTGCTGTGGAAACGCAGGAAAGTTCAATTTCTTTCAGCGGATCTTTGTCGGGAGGAACAGGCCCCTGGACAATGATTTGGCTTACCGATCAAGGTGTCACGGGACGTGCCGCCATACAATCCGTTGGCGGTACAGCGCGCTGGAATGCGTCGGCAGTTCCGGTGATTTCTGGTTCCAACAGCATTATTTTCACGGCTCTTGATGTCGTCTCAAATCGTGCGATGGTTAGCGTGAACATCACTAAAAAGCAGGTGGTCCCGACCGTTCCGACACTTCCAACAGTTCCGACAACTCCCGTACCTGTACCCACCGTCCCAAATCCGCAACCGACGCTTCCGGTGATGCTGGCCATTGCAAATCCTTCCAGTGCCAATTACCGAGCGCTCCAGCCGAAGATAGACATCAGTGGGACGGCATCACATAGTAGCGGCATTGCCCGCGTTGAGTGGGTATCCTCGCAAGGTCGACAAGGCGTCGCGACCACTGGCAGTGCTGGGTCCTGGGCTGCTTTACAGATCCCTCTAGATGCCGGCTCGGCAAAAATCACTGTGAAAGCCACCGCAAACAATGGGAATAGTGCCACCTCCGCAATTGATGTCAGCTACGTGGGGCCCAGCACCGGGACTGGACCTGCCCCATCGCTTACAATCACCTCGCCAGCCTCCACCAGTTCGCAAGCTTCGCAACCCACGGTCATCATGAAGGGAACGGCCCTGAGTGGTGTGGGGATAACGGAGGTCACTTGGGGTTCATCGAGTGGTCGTTCAGGGTCGTGTGAGGGCAGCACCACCTGGATTTGTTACGACGTCCCTATGTTGGTGGGCAGCAATACGGTAACCATCCGCGTGAAAGACAATGCCGGGGTTACCAACTGGAAGGCGGTCACCATTACTCGTCGCTAAGTTTGGCTTTCAACTCTGCCCAATTTCAGAAGTTTTCCAGGCACTCGAAGGTATGAAGAAAGCCCGCTAGGCGGGCTTGGCAGGCTGAATGCCTGCCCCACAAACTCAACTCCAGGTCTCGTGAAAGTTAGTGATCTGAGTGTGAGGCAGCCCCGTTACGAAGCAAATTTGCGCAGACTTCGCTGGAACTTTTCCGCGCTCAAAGTATTCAGAATATCCCCAGCTTCCAACCAACCTCGCCGAGCCATTTTCACTCCAAAGCGCATGTTCGCCAAATGCTTCGGATGATGAGCATCCGTTGAAATGGTGAATTTGCACCCACGAGCTTTCGCCAGCCGGACCAGCGCAGCATGAATATCCAATCGTTCTGGACTTGCATTGATTTCCAGAGCTACACCACGTCGGGCTGCATCGGTGGCCACTCGCTCAAAATCGTAAATATAAGCATCCCGATGCAGTAAGATCCGCCCTGTGGGATGGCCGATCACTTTCACTGTAGGGTTTTCCATTGCTGCCAATAGGCGGTCGGTCATTTCCTGCGGTTCCAGGTTCATGTAACTATGGACGCTGGCAATGACCACGTCCAATTCGGCCAAGGCATCCTGTTCAATGTCCATTTTCCCATCGCGCAAAATGTCGCATTCCAGACCTGAAAACACTCTGATGCCCAGCGCTTTGCAATCCAACTCTTTTACCCGATGGGCGAATTCCACAACGCGCTTTTCATCCAATCCATTGGCCATGGCCAGTGCCTTCGAATGATCGGTGATGGCAATGTATTCGTAACCCATCTGCTGCGCGGCGGCGGCCATTTCTTCGAGAGTCGCCCTGCCGTCGGTTGCGGTGGTGTGCATGTGGATGTCGCCACGCATGTCGCCCAGTTCCACCAGATGAGGTAATTTGCCTTCGGCTGCGGCTTCCAATTCGCCCTGATTTTCGCGCATCTCAGGCGGAATAAAATCCAGACCCAATGCTTTGTAGATTTCTTCTTCAGTAGCCCCTGCCACCCGTTGTTCATTGTCCAACCGGAACAGTCCATACTCATTCAACGTGAAGCCCAGCTTCATTGCCCGTTGGCGCAGTGCCACGTTGTGTTCTTTACTGCCGGTGAAGTATTGCATGGCCGCGCCGTAGCTTTCCACAGGCACAGCCCGCACATCCACTTGAATCCCTTCTACCCCGATGCGGGCGCTGGCTTTGCCTTCCCCCTTCCCTAACAACTCAGCGACGCGCGGAGACTTGGCAAATGTATCCAAAGCCTCTACCGCCCTGGGACCAGCAACCAAAATGTCCACATCACCAGCGGTCTCTTTACCACGGCGTAGACTCCCCGCAGGGGTAATGGATTCCACACCCTCCTGGGCCAACAGGGCCACCATTTCCTGGGCGATAGCGTCAGCAAAACTCAACAGAAACCGCCCGGAACTGCGACGATATTGGCCAATGGAACGCAACACTTTTTGTTCCAACTTTTCGCCCATACGAGGCAATTCCCGCAGTTTGCCTTCCTGGCACAGCCGTTCCAAACCATCAATTGTCGAGACGCGAAACGTTTCATAAATCGTCCGAATCGACTTCGGTCCCAGGCCTTGAATTTTCAGTAACTCCAGTGCCGTGGGTGGATACTTGTGCAGCATCTCATCGCGACGCTCAAAGCTTCCCCGCTGCGCAATTTCTTCCAGCACGGAAGCAAGTCCCTTGCCGATGCCGAAAATATCGGTCACCTTGCGCGCCGGATCTTTTAAGATATCAAGGACACGTTCCGGATAGCCCTCAATCACGGCCTTGGCATTGCGATAACTGCGAATGCGGAAGCCGTCTTCGCCAGCAATTTCCATTAGATCCGCTGTCTGGTCAAGCAAGCGCGCTACTTCAATGTTCTCCATCGTTATTCCTCATTGTCTTAATACTTCG
>JANMWO010000549.1:0-2568 GCA_031394025.1 Acidobacteriota bacterium | reverse complement strand
GTTGGCGGCTCTTTGGCGAATCGCAATCCAATGTAAGTGCGGTCTTTCTGGGCAGTGCCATTGGGTGTGTAATGTAACTGAAAGTTAAGTGTAGACCCGGCCCGTACTAACTTGGCTGTCCCTTTTTCAAAAGTCAGCGGCTGCTCACCGGGAGCGAAGCCAACCAGAAGATCGCCACCATCGTTGAAATCACCAGGCTTGCCATCGGGCTCTTTCACAAACACAATCACGTGATGAATCGCCGAACGTTTGTCAGGTCGAACTTCAGCCGCCTCAATCCACTTATCCTCAGTGAAGTGAGTGGGAACGTTGAAATACTTATAGGCCACCACGCCAGTAGCAGGAACATCAAAATCCTTGCCAATGTCAATGATTACGTCGGGCTTGCCGATGTTCCATCCTTCGGAATATTGCGGTGCTTCGCCACGCAGTTTCGGATTGCCTTCAGGTGCTCCGGCATTGACCCAGGCTGTGATAGTTGCAACGTCTTTGTCCGTCAGTCTGCGGTCATTTTGAAATTTGCCGAAATGCGGATCAGCCAGCCACGGCGGCATCTTGCGGGAAGTGGTTGCTTCTCGAATCGCCCGAGCCCAGGGGCGGACTTCGGTGTAAGTGGTAAACGCCATAGGAGCCACTTCGCCCTTGCGATGACATTCCACACAACTGCGATCAAGGATAGGAGCGACGTCCTGCGAGTAAGTGGGTTTGTCAGCTCCCCAGAGCGCCGTTGAGGCAAGAATCAAGGCAATAGAAAATGGTCGCACCATACCGATATTGGATCACATTCGGAGAATGGACGAAAGGGGGGTGTTGCGGGGACTGGCCGCCTGGAAGTTGATTTTGGATTCGAGGTAGTATAATCAAGCCATGGTAATGGTCGAAGAAACCTATTTGCCGCTAACCCTGTATGCTCCTGGTCTGACCGACAAAAAGTTCCAGGAATTTTGTGACAAGTATCCAAATTTCAGTCTGGAATATACGACCGAGGGAGAGCTGGTCATTATGCCACCAACTGATCCTGAAACCGGAGTTCGAAATGCCGCAATCACTTATCAATTGATGAAGTATGCGATTGAGAGCAAAACGGGTCGCGTCACCGATTCCAGTGCCGGTTTCGTACTCCCCAGCGGAGCACGGTTATCGCCAGATGCCGCGTGGATTTCGCTGAATGCCTTTCAAAGCAGTAAACCTGTTCCCGAATTTGTCATTGAATTGCTTTCGCCATCAGACCGTCCAACCATAACCAAACGCAAGATGGCGGAGTGGATTGAAAACGGCGTAAGACTCGCTTGGATGATAGATCCCCGTGCACAAAGTGTGACCATTTATCGTTCGGGGCTGTGCGCCATGGGCCGAAAAAATGAACCAGAGGTTCGTTCGGGAATAGAACAGCTTGCAGGGGAAGGTCCAGTGGATGGCTTTATTCTGGATCTGCGACCCATTTGGAATGTCTGAGTTAGTGCTTCGCTTCGCCGTGCTCCGCACTTGCGCCATGGGCTGCGCCTGCCACTGGTGAAAAGTTACTCGATCTATAGAACATAGCTGCTGCCGCTAAAACAACAATCAACAGCACCAGTGGAATGCCGCTTTCCATCACTGACGATTCCGCGTGGGCTGCGTGACCATGATTGTCGACATGTCCGTGATTGTGATCCGTAGGGCTGCTCATACTTTGATTTTCGCAGAAAAACTAGGCCAGCACGACATCCCATCCCAAACCTGGCCGTTCATTAGGCTTCGCATAGATCCCCTCTAGCCCACGTGAGATGCTGTATTCTTCCTCATACATGGAATACACTTCCTTCGGTCCGCCCGGTGATGGCATGAATAGTTCAGCCCAGGGCGAATTCGTGTTGGCGTAAATCCAGTGAATGGAATCGAACCGTCCGCCACCATGGGGGATCACCGGGATATCGTAGGTTGCGGCCAGTGCGCCAATCTTGCGCAGCTCAGTTAAGCCGCCACACCAATTAATGTCCGGCTGCCAGATTGCCGCGCAGTTGTGTTCCAGCAAATAACGGAATCCGTAACGTCCGTATTCATGTTCGCCCGTGACGATGCGCGTGGATTTAATGGCAGCATTCAACCGTCCAAAACCGGCGTAGTCATGCGGAGGCAAACACTCTTCCATCCAATAGACGCGATACGGAGCAACCAGGTCAGCCATTTCCAGCGTGTAGCGTTCCGTCCAGGCCATCCAGCAATCCAGCATGATGTCCCCATCCGGTCCCAAGGATTCGCGGGTGCGCTTCACCAAATCGACATTCTTCTTCATGCCTTCGCGTCCATCGGCAGGACCATAGGGAATAGCCAGTTTCAAGCGCTTGAAGCCGAATTGCAGATGCTGTTCCACATCGTTGCCAGTGCAGTAAGCCGGAATGCGCGTTTTAGTTTCCCCGCCCAGCAGTTTATACACAGGTAGGTTAAGGGCCTTGCCGACAATATCCCATAGCGCCAAATCCACGCCACTGATGGCGTTCATGGTGACACCCATGCGACCGTAACTCATCGTAGAACGCCACATGATGTCCCAATTTCGTTCCAGGTCAAACGGGTCACGTCCCATCA
>JANMWO010000506.1:0-12612 GCA_031394025.1 Acidobacteriota bacterium | reverse complement strand
CTTTCAACTTGGTGAGGAATAGAACCCAGTTCAAAGGATAAACGGCACCAGGTTGGGCCTGACCCACTAACGGCTGACCGCCCCACAGGTTCGGATCCCAAGTGGGGAAGTTCCCGGAATGCCATTGCCGTGCCTGCTCATTCCACCAGGGCAACACTTGATTGGCAAGGTCAGTAGAATCGAGCCATGTGTATTGCGAAGTGAGGGTGAGCTTCCAGTAGAAGAGGATGGTTAACAGAAGTAGGAGTGCGGGAGCAGCGGCGCGTCGCAAGACTGGCATTCGCGTTATGGTAACGCACATCGGAGTCCCGGCGCGATTGCGTATTCGCTACGGCTTCAGCGCACTAATTCGCCGACTGAAAACTTTATTTATCCCGCAGCACTGGATAAAACTGAACGAACACGTTGTCCACGGTGGCGTGCTCATTATGGCAACTCCAGCAGGATTCTTTGGGAAAAGCCTTGGCGCTATCCAGAGCCTTGCCGCTGCCGATAAAGTTGTAATATGCCCACTTTTCCTCAGGAAATTTGGATTCATCTTTCACTGCTGCTTCAATGCCAAGAAACTTTTCCTCGAATCGACCAGTCTTGGCCGGGGACGCTTTTTCCCCTGATGCGAAAACTTCCATTACCAGAACAGTTTTATCAGGGAACTTGCCCTTGGCCTTAAATGCGCGAAATGCATCGGGTTGAATGTAGATATTTTTGAACGTTGGTGGACGCGTGTTCCCGGCAGTTGGTTCCGTGTAGCCAATGCCCATGTTGGAACCTACGAATTGCCACTGGCGATAATTCACTGGAATCAGCATTTCACCATTAGCCGCATAGCGCGGTTTATTGGTTTCATCGGCAAGAAGCAGAGAAGTGCAAAGCAGCAGGAAAGGACGCATATTCGCATTATACTTCGAAGCTATTTCCGGGTGGCTAACACAGATCCCGTAGGATCCAAAACTAACTTCGACGGGGCCGTGGCCACCTTGAATTCAAACTCGGCATCCGCGCCGTCGGTACGAATCCATTCTGTGCGACTTTTCACACCGCGCGCGAACTGCACTTCAACGGGCACTAACGTTGTAAAGGTCTCTTCTACGTGCTTCTGATGAATGGTCCCGACAACTTTCAGCGCCGTTCCTTTACCTTCCAGTTTCCACTTTAATTCCAACTCTGGGATGCCGGTGCCGTAGATCCAATGCTCAAAAAAGTCCTCTAATTTGGGGTCGGCCATCTGCTTGGGCAGGTACTTGGCCGCAATGGAGCGCAGGTCCGATGTGGACAACGGCTTCGATTCAAAATTAGCGCAAACGTCTCTTAGCATGGCGAAGAAATTCTGATCCCCAAGCCTTCGGCGCAGCATATGAAAGATCCAGGCGCCTTTTTCGTAAGTGATGGTGCGCCAAGCCTGTGGTGCCTGAGAAGTCTCCAGGCGTAGACCTAATTTAATGGGCCCCATGCTTTCTAAAGTCTGACCGCTGGGCAACTTTGCCAGTAGCCGCTTCTTGTAATCTTCCAGCACGGAATCAAATGCCTTAGTCCCTTTTTTGCGCTCCAGTTGCAGCAGCGCAGAATAACTGGCCAAGGCCTCCATCATCCATTCATCATTCGCTCCAATGGCCACTACACGATTTCCCCACCACTGATGAGCAACTTCGTGCGCATGGAGCAGTTCAGAATAGAACAGTTGTGACTGCTGATCGCGAACTGCGGCGGGCATTTCACTGGCTGTCAAATACGATAATGTCGATAAATAAATCATGCCGGGAAAGCCTTGGCCAAAGTTTCCAGGAACTGGTGAAATCTCCAGTTGCGGTACTGGCGGAGGTCCAAACTTTTCGCGAAACATGAAGAAAATGTCCGCAATTTCCGTAGCCAGTCGTTCCGCCCTTTCCGCTGCGTTGGCCCGTGGCGGGGCAGCTTCAAGCGGCGGCAACTGCTGCTCACCGACTCTGGTGCGACGGGGAAACTGGGTGGTTGCTGGGGGCATTTCATTTGCCCTGCCACGATTAAGAAATGGCTCCAACTGTTTGTTGGCGAACACATCCACCGTCAACCCGGCCCGCGTTGTTGTGGCCTTGCCATAGTCACCCAGATTGAAACCCACCATCCGCACCGGCTGTGCAATACGACGCTTCGTAATCCGCACGTTCTCTTCCGTACGCTCTACCACAGTAGTGCCTGCCGAAACAATTTGCAGGTTCTTTGGATAACGAAAAGTTAAGTCATACGGTGCAAATTGAACGCCACTTTGCGGATACCAGGATCCCCGTGCCCCGACGAAATACACGCCATTTCCGGCAGGCCGAATCACGTCCGCTTCATGTTCAAATACAATTTCTGCGATTTGATCTACGGCCAATGGTTCAGTGGGAACCACCAGAAAAACATCGCCATCGCGTCCGCGGATCAGGTTGGAGCGAAGGCTTTCGCGCTGGAAAAATTCCACATCGCGACCGTTCAATTTCGCCGATAGAATCCGCACCTGACGGGAGCACTCAAACTGCATAACGCGCATGCCCGCACCGCCCGGTAGAAACTGGATCCTGGTGGTTGCCTTCAATTTAAGCTCGGGCGTGATCTCCGCCTGAATATCGAAATGCTTGGTTTTAACTGCGGTATTCGCCTCTGCCGACCGCGTTCGACCTTGCCTGACAGACCGACCCGGAAAGCTGGTCCACACATCGAAAAAGGCAGTGTCGTTGCGGAAATTCACTTGGCCCACGCTAATTTGATCGCGCGAAGTGGGGTCAAACGCAACATCCAAACTCCCCAGGCGATTCCCTACAAACGCCATGAAAAATAGACCATCACGGGGGGTATTGGATATCAGATCAGAAACCAGCCGGATCTCAAAACTATGGAAAATATTCTTCAGCAAGGAATTGTGCTGAGTGGCCAGCATGTTGCCCATTTCTTCGCTGGCAGCAATTTCATTTGCCTTGATGGTTGCCGCCAACTGATCGCCTGTCTGATCGGTAAACAACAGCAGGCCGCTCTTAAAATGTTCGTTCAGATTGGGAGCTCCGCTAAAGCGGGCCAGCGTAGTTCGCTCCGCAGCGTCGGGAGGAACCACCAGGATTTCACCGTCGCCTGCTTCATGTTCTGCATGAAAATAGGCAGCCAGACGTCTTCCTTCCACCGGACGGGCAAAGATCAAATAGCCGTCGGTCAGGTAGATCCGCAGATCCTCTTTTTCCAAGCGAATATTGCGTACCCGAAAGCATTGTTTGGGGTCGAAGGAAGCGTCGGCCAAAGACGTGGCCAAGTCGCGGGCAGAGGGTGGTGCCGACCAGACTGGTCCAATGCACGCTAAAAAAGTCAGCAAAAAGCCCACTAATCGGGCTTTGCGGGTAAAACTACTCGCTAGTTTACGAATCAATTTGGGGCGATTTCTAAGCAAGCGGTTTTACCACAGGATTGTCCCACTGGATTAGATGAACATTTCCTCGTCTTGCGTTGCATGGGTAACCGAAGGACGATGCGATGTAACCAGACTGGAAAAGGCTGCCCGAAGCCCCGCAGCAACTCCGGTGACTTCACGGATAGGCGTCAAAATCCCTTTATGCACTGTGTTTACGGTGCTATGAACCTTGTTCAAAGTATCGTCCAACACCAATTCTGCCTTCGCCATATGGATTTTAGCCCGCTCCCCAACTTCAGTCAAAGCGACGTCGGCCCTGGCCATATGACCCTTGGCGGTGGACAACAATTCATTGGCTTGCGTTGTGATGGTCAAAATCTCATGGCGGGTATCGGCTACCGATTTTTCAGTAGTGCGCAACAGAGTTTCCGCCTTGGGCAGAAAGTCATTCAGCTTGACGTGCAGGTCTAACGACTTCTTATAGATGCCGTAGAGCACAAGGGCCTGTACCGTCAAGGAAATGGCAATCATTCCCACCGCCAATACTAAGAGAGTCAACAACGTGTTGTTCATGAAAGTTAGCCCAGATTTTCGCCCGCGACTGCCTCGCGATAGGCCTGTTTACCAGCCTCAACGGCTGCCGAAAGATGTTCTTTCTTCTGGCTGATCACGTCTTTGCCACGATCCACCAGATCGCCAGCCTGATCCTTAAATTCATCGGCACGGCGTTTTAACAAATCTCTGCTTTCGTCCGCTTTGCTGCGCAGAAGCAGACGAGTTTCTTCACCGGACTTGGGGGCAAACAGCACTCCAACAGCAACGCCAATCCCCAATCCTAAACAAAAGTAAGAAAGCTTTTTATCGTCGTCCATATTGTGATGCTCCTATAAAGTCAGTGTACCGTATGGTTGCACTTGTCCGTCTACACTGCCAGAATTTTGTTACATGGCATTTAAACCTCCCCGCAAACTGGCTCCTGAAGAGCTGTACACTTACGCCGTGGGTCTACTTGGCCGACGCGATTATTCGAAGGCCGAAATGCGTACCAAGTTACTGGGACGTTCCATAGAACCTTCCGGTGTCGAACAGGCAATGGCTCGATTATTAGAATTCGCATTTTTGGATGACCGACGCTTTGCCACCTCCTACGCCCAGGTGCGTAAGGAAAGCGGTGGCTTCGGCAAGGGTCGCATTCTGCGCGATTTGGCAGTGAAACGTGTGCCCAGTGAATTGGCCAAAGAAATTGCTGAACAAACCTATGCTGGATCGGATGAAGAGCAGTTAGTTGCTAACTACCTGGAACGTAAATTTCGAGGCAAGCAGTTGGATGTGTTTCTATCGGAACCAAAGAATTTGCAATCAGCCTACCGTCGATTGCGCACTGCAGGGTTTTCTTCCAACGTCACAATTAAGGTTCTAAAACGCTATGCCGCTGGTGCCGAAGGGTTGGAGCATATGGAAGCGGATGAGGTGGAGACGAACGAAGATCCGATACCGAGCCGCGACTTAGAGGGAGTCGGTTAGCAGTCACGGCTGGGATTGGACACTGCTTTCGCTAAGTAGCGTCCATCCCGGTACAATGGAAAAGAATGCGAATCGCTCTTGGGCAGATCAACACAACCATTGGCGACCTGACAGGCAACGCCGACAAAATGGTTGCCTTCGTTCGTCAAGCAGCGGAAAAACGTGCAGACCTGGTCGTCTTCCCCGAACTTTCCATCAGCGGCTACCCGCCGCAAGACCTTATTGAAAGGCCAAACTTCGTTCTGCGATGTATGGCCGCCGTGGACCGTGTCATCGCGGCAACGGCCCACCTTGCTCCTGCTATGGTGATAGGCACCATTGAACCTTCTGAAGATGGTCGACGTGTGCGCAACCTGGCCATTATTGCCCAAGGCGGCAAGATCCTGGCTAAACAACAAAAAATGTTGCTGCCCACTTACGACGTCTTTGATGAACAGCGCTATTTTGTGCCTGCCGACATGGAAAAGCTGGTGTACATTGGCCGGACTCCGGTGGCGTTCACTATCTGCGAAGACGCCTGGAACGATAAGTCGTTCTGGCGGCATCCGCAATACGATCGCGACCCGGTGGAGGAATTGGTCAGGCAGGGTGCCAAGGTGTTAGTCAGCATCAACGCTTCCCCTTACAGCATGGGCAAGCGGGCACAGCGGCAGCAAATGTTTGAAGCACTTTGTTGCAGGCATGGCATTCCGGCAGTGTATGTAAATTCGGTGGGCGGTAACGATCAGTTGGTGTTCGATGGTTCCAGCTTCGCCTTGAATGCGGAAGGTGCATTGATCGCCTCCGCCAGTAGTTTTGAAGAAGATTGCCCAGTGGTGGATTTAACTACCAACACGGGCGAAAACAACGCCAATTTTGAAGATGAAAATCAAGCTGCGTATCAGGCACTGGTGCTGGGCACGCGCGATTATGTGCGTAAATGCGGTTTTCAAAAAGTGCTCATCGGCTTATCTGGCGGCATTGATTCTTCTCTGGTGGCGGCCTTGGCAGTCAGTGCCTTAGGCAAAGAAAATGTGATTGGAGTGGGTATGCCCGGCCCCTACTCATCGGATCACAGCATACTGGATGCCCGCGATATGGCCCAACGTTTGGGCATTCGCTTTGAACTGATTTCCATCAATGGCCTGTATCACGAATTCATTCGCACCTTGGCACCTGTGTTTAAGGGGGCTGCGCTGGATGTAACTGAAGAAAATATTCAATCGCGATTGCGCGGCAACACTTTAATGGCACTGTCTAATAAGTGGGGTGCCTTGGTACTTACAACTGGGAACAAAAGCGAAATGGCTGTGGGATACTGCACGCTCTACGGCGATATGTGCGGTGGCTTAGCCGTGATTTGCGATGTCCCCAAAACGTTGGTCTATAAACTGTGCCACGTTGCCAACCAAGTGCTTGGTCCCGTAATTCCTGAATCTGTTTTCAACAAGCCGCCTTCCGCTGAACTGCGCGCTGACCAGAAAGATACAGATTCCCTTCCTGAATACGACGTGCTGGACGCTATCCTGCACGCCTATATTGAGGAAGCCAAACCAGCGTTGGAAATCGCCAGCCAGCACCACTTTCCTATCGAATTAGTGCGATCCATCACACTTAAGGTGGATCGCAATGAGTACAAACGCCAACAGGCGGCACCCGGATTGAAGGTCACCAGCAAGGCTTTCGGCATGGGACGACGTTACCCAATTGCACAGAGGTTTTCTGAATGACAAAACAAGCTTTGGCCGTTATGCTGCTCACCTTTGGCATAGCCGCAATGTTGATTTCGCAGCCTGTTCCATTGGAACAAGTTGGACCTTTAAGTGGCGGCAGATTCCTGCTTCCTGGACGTGACGTGCTTTCTCCAGCCGGAAAACAGATCGCGCTGGATACGCTGCCGATGAATAGTTTGCTGTCCGCTGATGGCAAACACTTGCTGATTCTTCATGGTGGCTACAAGCCGCCGTCCATCCACGTGATGAACGCGCAAACCTTGCAATTGGAAAGCAAAATCAATTTGCCGGATGCGTGGTTGGGAATGGCATTTGCTCCAGGGGGAAGCCTACTCTACGTCAGTGGCGGATCGCGTTCGGTAATTTACGAATATCGCTTCCTCACCAATGAAGGCAAGCTGGAACTGAGCCGGACCTTCCCCGTGGTTTCGGAAAAAGATCGTAAACCCACTGATTTTGTGGGCGACTTGGCTCTTTCTCCTGACGGTCGGTTGATTTACATCGCCATGTTGTATCGCGATGAAGTGGCCGTAATCAACCCGCAATCGGGCATGGTGATTGAACACTGGCGCACTGGCAAACGTCCCTACAAAATCCTGTTTCACCCCGATGGAAAATCCTATTTCGTATCTGCCTGGGCAGGTTCAGCCGTCTACCAACATGAAACGGATACTGGTCGTTCCATTGGGATGATACAGACCGGACCTCACCCAACCGATATGGTTTGGCGGGATAAACAAGCCACTGCTGAGGCCGATGATGATGATCAATACAAGGCACGCATTTTTGTTACCGCAGGCAATACCAATAACGTGAACGTTCTGGGTATCAGTGGGGAACGAACCGTCTCCAACATTGAAACCATTAACGTGGGGCTGTACCCTGTAATGCCCGCCGGTATGACGCCCAGCGCTGTGGCCTTAAGTCCTGATAAAAACAAATTGTTTGTTGTATGTTCCGATGCCAATGCCGTGGCTATGGTGGATGTATCCACCAGGAAATCCAGAGTGGAGGGCTTCATCCCCACTGGCTGGTACCCTGTTGCGGCCCGCGTGCTACCCGACAATCGTCTGCTGGTTTTCAATGGTCGTGGCACTCGCAGCTTTCCGAATCCAAAAGGTCCGGACCCATCAAAGAAAGCAGCTCCCAGCCACGAAGGCATTCGCAGCGATCAATATGTCGGCGTACTGCAAACCGGATCTATGTCGGTCATTGATCCCTTTGAGGGCGACCAGTTGGACCAGTGGTCAAAGACCGTTCGCCTCAACTCACCTTACAATCCCGAACAGCACCAAGTGGCCCACCGCAATCCCGCGACACCAATTCCACAGAACGCCAGTGAAGGTGGTGCAGGTCCACTGGAACACGTCATTTACATCATCAAAGAAAATCGCACTTACGATCAGGTGCTGGGTGATTTGGGCATTGGCAATGGCGACCCCAGCTTGACGTTATTTACTGAAAAGATTTCGCCCAATCACCACAAACTAGCTCGGGAGTTTATTCTTCTGGACAACTTCTATGTCAATGCCGATGTAAGTGCCGATGGGCATAACTGGTCCACTGCAGGCATTGCCCCTGACTATGTGCAGAAGATGTGGCCCAACAGTTACGCCGGTCGCCGCAAGACTTACGATTATGAAGGCGGTGAACCAGCCGCCACGCCGCCAGGTGGTTATATTTGGAGCTCTGTGCGGTCAAAGCGTTTAACCATGCGTAATTACGGTTACTATGTGAATAACATTAAAGACGCTCCGGCCGATGGCAAACAAGTGGCTTCCGTGCGCGACCCACAACTTACTTCTTCCACTAACTTCGATTATCGCGGCTTTGATTTGGATTATCTGGACGTGAACCGCGCCAAGACATTCATCGCCGACTTACAGCAGATGGAAAATACAAACACGGTGCCAAAGTTTATCCTCTTACGGTTGGGCAATGATCACACTAGCGGCACCGCTCCTGGAAAGTACACTCCGCAATCATTGATGGCTGATAACGATTACGCGCTAGGCCAAATTGTAGAAGCCGTAACCAAAAGTAAGATTTGGCCCAGTACCGCCATTTTTGTTCTTGAAGACGATGCTCAGAACGGAGCAGACCATGTGGATTCTCACAGGTCCCCAGCCTATGTCATTTCCCCTTATGTGAAACGCGGCACCATTGACCACACCATGTACAATACGGTTTCTATGTTGCGTACCATAGAGTTGATCCTTGGCCTAAACCCTTTGACCATGCACGACGCAGGAGCAAGACCGATGGCCGGTACATTCCAAATGACGCCCAACCTGAAGCAGTACACAGCGGAAAAGCCCCGCATTCCGATTGATGCAAGAAACCCGGAGAATGCGCCCAAAGCAGCCGAATCGCGCCGCATGAACTTCGCTGAAGCGGACGACGTGGATGACGATGAGTTAAATGAAATTCTTTGGGTGGCCATTCGGGGTACACAGCCGCCGGTGCCGGTGCGGAGTTATTTCTCAAGATAATGGGCCGAATTCAACTTTGTTTCGTGTGGCACATGCACCAGCCCTTTTATAAGGATCTGGTGAGCGGCGAGTATAAGCTGCCGTGGACGCGCATGCACGCCTTGAAAGATTACTACGGCATGGTGAAAGTGCTGGAGGATTTTCCGCAGGTTCACCAGACTTTCAACCTTGTTCCGTCAATGATGGTGCAGTTGGAAGAATATGCATCAGGTACGGCAGTTGATCCGTTTCTGCGTTGCGCTTTGAAGCCCGCCGAGGAACTGACACTCCCCGAACAGAATTTTATTTTGCAGTATTTCTTTCAGGCAAATGTGGCACGCATGATCTACCGCTACCCGCGTTACGGTCAACTATACGAGGCCAGCCAGCAGTTACGCCGCACTTTCTCTGCTCAGGAATTTCGTGATTTACAAGTATTGAGTCAGGTAGCCTGGTTCGACGAAGAGTTCCTGAAAGATGATCGCGACGTCCGCGACTTGGTTCGTAAGGGGCGCAACTTCACCATTGAAGAGCAGCGTTTAATGGGACGCAAGCAGCGCGAAATCATGTCGAAAGTGCTGCCGGTCTATAAGGAATTTGCTGCACACGGACAAATCGAAATTTCCGCGACGCCCTATTACCATCCCATTCTGCCGCTGTTGTGCGATTCCGATATTGCCAGCGTATCGCACCCCGGTGTTCCGCTGCCTCCGCGTTTCCGCTATCCGGAAGATGCGCGCTACCAGCTGGTAAAAGCCCGTGAATATATGGAAGCTACGTTCGGAGTGGCGCCTGCGGGTCTTTGGCCATCGGAAGGGTCAGTCTCCGACGAATCCATGCGCATTGCTGCCGAAGTTGGGTTCAAATGGTTTGCGACAGATAACGGCGTGCTCGGTCGCACGTTGGGAACGGTTGCTGGTACTTACGAAACGTATCGTCCTTATAAATGGAAAAAAGATGGACGCGAGATGCATTGTATCTTCCGCGATCATTACCTGAGTGATTTGATTGGCTTCGTCTATTCGCAAATGGGCGCGGCAGAAGCGGCACAACATTTTCTGGATCGGATTCGCGAAAATTGCGGCGGTCGCGATGCAGTGGTCCCCATAATATTGGACGGCGAGAATGCCTGGGAGTATTACGAGGAAGGTGGTCGCGAATTTTTGCGCCAACTCTACCAGCGCATCAGCGATGCACCCGATATGCAGGCCCTTACTGTAAGTGAGGCACTGAATCAAAATCAGGCGCATGACATTGGCCATATTTTTCCTGGCTCATGGATTGGTGCGAACTTCGATGTCTGGATTGGCGCTGAGGAAGACAATCAAGCCTGGACAATGCTGTTGCGAGCTCGAGAATCTTACGAGACGGGTAAGGACAAAGTTTCCCCGGAAGCAAAAGCGATGGCGTTTGAAGAATTGCTGATCGCCCAAGGGAGTGATTGGTGCTGGTGGTATGGCCCTGAGCACGATTCGGCGAACCGTCTGGAATTTGATCAACTGTTTCGCGGTCACTTGGCCAATGTCTATAAATGCCTTGAGATCTCACCGCCAGAAGAACTGTCGCGTCCCATTCTGCACATGAGTGTGACTGACCTGCATGATAAGCCCACAGGCCATATCAAGCCGACAATTGATGGCGTAGTCAGTTCCTACTTTGAATGGTTGGGCGCTGGGAATTACCGTTTGGAAGATCGTTCTGGAGCCATGCATAGCCAGCGCGGCATGGTGCAAAGTCTATCTTACGGGACGGACGGACAGAATCTCTATTTACGTCTGGACTTCCACGAATTGCCGGTTGCAGCAAGCTTGGAGTTACATCTGAAATCGGATACAGCGGAATTGAAAGTAACTGCCAACCGGTTCTGTTTGGAGAGGATACTGGAAGCCGCCTTTCCATTGCGAGAGTTAGGAGTGCAGCCTGGCGAGGCATTACGCTTTCAGTTATCGGTGTGGAAGGATCATCTGCCAGTGGCAGCGGTTCCCCAACAAGGGTGGCTGGAAATGGAAACAAGTGAGCCAGGGGATTGGCCCAGTTAAGTGCAGATTTAGGGCTTCAAAACTACTTTATACACTTTGTAGTTGGCGCTTTCAGTTAGTAACTGGATGTTATGTCCTTCTTGCGAAATGCGCGCGGGCCACCAATCGAAAGCATCTTCATTTCCAAAGACAACCAGGAACTCGCGGTGCATGGATACAAAACTTTCGTAATCCTCCACCCGAAGCGGAAAGTACCGGCGCAAAGCAAGTAGAGCAAGGTCCACAGAATCGGTACCAACCAACTTGACAGCCGTCGGCGGATCAGTAACTGCGTACAATTTTCGAGTTGAACCGGCTGGCGCGTAGTAAGCCATGGGCAGATAACGAAGACCGGAGGAAATGACAATGGGAATACCGGACGTGGCGTGCTGATCCAAGATCATTTTCACATCATTTGTTGCACCTTGCCTTGCTTCATAGAGAGATCCGCCGGACAATCGCTTCCAATCACTTACTGAGTTGGAACCGTAATTCAGCAACATCAAACTCAGTAGAAGTGCATTTACAATCGCGGGTACTTTGCTTGCCAAATAGCCTAAAGCCAAGGCACCTCCAACAATGGTCGGCACCATGTAACGTCTGGTCATTCCGCCATGGCTAACCTTTGCTACAGTGACAGCGATGATAGGTAAACACAACAACACAAGAGTTAGAATAAGCTCTTCCATGGACAAGGCTGAACGCAGCAACTCAGTCTGGCGAAGGCTCCAATAGGCAGCCATCCCTATAACGAAAACTACCAGAATCCAGGCCCAATAGCCGTTGAAATTGAACAGCCAACTATAATCGGCAAACAGTTGTCGGAAGCTGGGACGAGCCCAGAAGCTTTGCCCATAGTACTGGCGTAAATTGAGTAAAAGGTTGGCGAAGAATAGCAATGGAACTGTGCCCACTATGAGTGCCGTCCATACGCCGATGCGGAAGCGACGGTGGTACAACAATATTGACGCTTCGGCTGCTAGGAATGCCGGCCAAACAAGAATCGCGTAGTAATGCAGGGACACGGCGGAAGCCAGCGTGATGGCTAAGGCAAATGAAGATAGCTTTGATTCGTCTATCCGCTGCCAGGCGAGGATTGCCAATGAAACAAGAGCGACCATTAGCGCATAGGGCCTCGCTTCAAATGCATAAGTTGCCAGCGGACTGCAAAGAATAAAAGTGGCACCCACCAGTGCTGACAAACGGTTCACTCTTTTGGAAAGGATCAGATAGGTAGAAGCAATGGTGATCAATAACCCAAGGATGGAAGGCAGACGATAGCCCAGGTGATCGTCCATCATGATACTGCGGCTCAGTCGGGCGATGAAATAAAAGACCGGAGGGTTGGTATCGGCGGCATTCTGTAGAGCGTCCCAAACTGCTTTTGCATCGGGCAAGCGGCATACAATCACGGTGCAGATTTCGTCGTACCAGAATGGCCTGGCAATGGCACCAAGTACTGAGCAGAAGCCGACAAATAGCAGAACAACGCCCAGCATTGCGCTACCCACGCCAGCCGTTATTCTTATGGG
>JANMWO010000121.1:0-8400 GCA_031394025.1 Acidobacteriota bacterium | reverse complement strand
CGGCTGTGGGTTTCCTGGATGAACGCGTCCAGGCCGTAGAAGATCGCGTCTCGGAACTGGAACGTAGAAAAGCAGGATGAGCTTTGACGCAGCTTGAGCTCAGTTCGTGGCCGCAATAGTTTATTGTCCAACCCTGGAAAGCTCCGCTGGAATCGTTGTTGTTTCCACTGTCTCTGTACCCTGCGCCCGAATCGTCACCTTGCTGCTTTTTTCCACGAACTTCTTCATAAAATCCACATCCTCCGCCGCACCCGGTTCAATATCTTCGAAAGCAAAAACGCGGTAATCCCCTGGCGCTAGACCCTTGATCTCGTAACGCCCACTTTGGTCAGTGACTGCCGTCTTCATCCGGCGAGCACCAGAGACGGGGATTGCCAGCACTTGTGCTCCACCGGGACTGACTCCGTTTTCATTCCGTGTTGTCCCCTTCAACGTGCCACCATTCGCGCTTAAGACCACCATGAGTTCTCCAGGAAGAACGCCTCTGCCTAAATCCAGCCCCGTCTCTGTTACTTCGTAGTCACCAATGCGGATGGACTTCACGTAGAGCCCGGCACGCAGATTGTTTACCAATACTCTGTACAGTCCCGGAGTGATGCCTTTCAAACGGAATTTACCCGCATCATCGGCGACGGCCCCAACAAAAGCGCTCTCATCGTCCAAACGCTGTAACGATATCTGCAGCGCGAGGGTCTCTTTGAGTCCAGGGAGACCGGCTGCTGTCTTGGACGCTTCCACCTGGACTTTGCCGGACAGTTCGCCGGGACGGGTCAGAGCCAAGGCAATTCCCTTGATGTCCTGATTGCGCACTTCCAATTCGACCCTGGCGCTGCTCACCGCCCCACCTGTTTCGCCGAACTGATCGGCAAGACGTCCGTCCACCACCGAGACCGGACTCTTCTCTGCCAGACCGGCAGAAGCGTCAGTAGACTATCGACTTGTTTCCAGCGATTGGATTCCATCATTTCTCCCGACGGTCCTCCCACTGGACAGTTCGCGATAGAGCCACGCCTTGGCCGTGCTCCAATCGCGCATCACAGTAACGGCCGATATTTTCAATACTTCAGTAGTTTCTTCCACGCTGAGGCCGCCGAAGAATCGCATTTCCACCACCTGCACTTTGCGTGGATCAATCCGCGCCAGCGCGTTCATCGCATCGTCCAACACAACCAGAATGCGCCGCATCAATTGTGACGAGACCGCGAAGAAGTGGGCGCGATTCTGCCATTGCATCCGTTTATAGTCCACCAAGCGCATGTAGGCTTCATTCACCAAAGCAGTTGTTTGCAGGCTGTGGCCAGCGCGTTCGCGTTTCATATAGCGCTGCGCCAACTGGTGGAGTTCGTCATAGACGATGGGGGTTAGCTTTTGGAGGGCGTCCTGATCTCCGTCAGTCCAGGCGCGAAGTAAGGTGCTGATGTCGCCATCACTCCCATGGTGTTGTTGCGCCTTCTGCATCACTTATGGGCTGAATCATACGGCAGCAAGTGCGCTGACGTCGGATCTCAATGCCTTGCTTGAATCATTGATCGAGCAAAGCCATGAATTCATCGGTGGTCAAACCGGCTTGCCGGATGATGCTCCGTACAATCGGCTTGGGCAGATCGAACCTTTGGTGATTTGGAACAGTGACTCGGCCTGGCTTAGCCGGATGTTTCAGGTGAACGTGAGAGCCACTGATTTCGTGAACATAGAAGCCGCCCTTTTGCAGAGCCCGTAATACCAATCTTGGTTTAAGACCGCCAATGAGGGACATGGGCTCAGACGGAAACCGTTATTTCTTCCCGCACAGGCTGAGTTGATGCAAATGGATCTTCAGGGACCTCTTCATTGTCCTTCAGCAAAGCACGAATGTGGCAACTTATGGCGTCTTGCGCCATTTCACGAGCTTCTTCCATGCTGCGGCCGTAAGTGACGATTCCATGCAGGGCTGGCACGATGACCTGATACCCTCCCTCAATCAACTCTTCGTAAATAACGGTGTAATCATACTGTGCCATGCTTGCTCCCACTTCATTGTCTCTGATTCATGGAGTGATCTGGGGTTCAATACCCGCAGCCCAAACTGCCACTGTCGCCATGCTGTCATTTTTCTTCGGAGTAATGATAGGTTCCTCAAGCATTCCACGCCTACTTGAATAGAGGAACACATGAGACAACCAATTAAACAACAATGCAAACATCACTTACTCGCGATTGGATTTCTGCTTGGCGCTACAACCAACCTTCTTGGACAAGGCCCCACCATCAGCACGATTGATTTCCCCGGTGCCACCACAACCACGCCCTGGGGTATCAACACTCGCGGCGACATCGTTGGATTTTACGTCGGTGCCGATAAGTTGACGCATGGTTTTCTGTTGAGCGGGGACCAATACAGCACCATCGAATTTCGCAGCGGTCTCTCCGGCGGAATCAGCGGAATCAACGCGCAAGGCGACATCTCCGGTACATACAGCGACGGCGGCACCGTTCATGCGTTTTTGCTCAGTGATGGCGACTACAACACATGGGATGTCCCGGGTGCGACCTACACGAACACAAGCGGCCTGAACGCTCGCGGAGACATTGCCGGCCGCTATGTCGCAGGCGGCGTCAGCCATGGCTACGTGTTGATCGCGGGTCAATTCAATACGATTGATTTCCCTGGTTCCATCTTCAGCGGGCTCACCAGCATTAATCAACGCCGCGATATTCTGGGACGCTATCGCAAAGCCGACGGTGTGACCCACGGCTTCTTGTTAGTTGGCTTCCAACCGGCCTGCGTATCCACCGGTCCGCCTTCGCTAATCAACGCGCCTGCGCTGTTGTCGCTTTCCGGAGACGGACGCGGACAGGGAGCGATTCAGCACTCTAATACCTTTCAGGTGGCCTCCGCCAGCAACCCTGCCGTTGCCGGGGAGCTGCTGTCAGTCTACTTCACGGGTCTGGTTGACGGTGGTTTGCTTCCGCCACAAATCACCATCGGCGGGCTAATGGCCGATATCCTGTTTTTCGGTAACACGCCCGGATACCCGGGTCTGAATCAGGCGAACGTCCGAGTCCCCGTTGGCGTGTTGCCAGGAGCAGCCGTGCCCGTCCGCTTAACCTACCTGGACCGTACAAGTAATGAAGTCACCATCGGTGTGCGTTGAGAGTTTCACCAGTTGACTGTGACGCACGCTACCGGTAAGTCCGCATCTGATGTGATGACTGTCAACTTTCAAGGGAATTAAGGCTGGCGGGTCACTGTTCCCGCTGGGACAAAACCAGGCGAACATCCCTTCAAGATGTAAGTGATGGACACGTCATCAAAGGGAAATGTCCATTGTGCAGGGCCGCTGGTCACCGTGAACTTTGAAATCACGGAGCAAGCCTTACCACCTCCACCGCCAGCAGCAGGCGCGCTACCACCGCCAGCGAAGCCAGTGCTGGACAAAGTCAGCAGAGCTAGTGTCACGGTTGCCTTACTGGCAACCGAAGTCAAAAAGTTACGCTTAAACATTAAGTAATCCTCCTTTTATCTGGAGGCACTCGCTTCAGAGGAGTGCCCTACAGCTAGGACACGCCCCGGAAGGTCGTGGAACAAAAAAGTTTAGGCAAACATTTTGGATGTTATCTGCGTTTATCTGCGCTTATCTGCGGATAATTTGTTTTGCTACTTCGATACCCCGAGCCCGTCCACATGCACCTCTAACTGATGATTCACGCGGATGCCGTAGATTCCATCCGTCTTGGCCAAGGCTCCGGTCTTCGGTGCTGTATGCACCACAACCCCATTGATCACGAAATCCACTTTTTCCGCACCCACTCGTACTTCTAGTGCATTCGTGGATTCGCCGCTTGCATCAGGCTTCTTCACCGCGTCGTTTGCTGTTTTCGGAGCCACGTTGCTGGTCGCATCGGCCTCGCGACCTTTAACCAGCCACATCCCATTCTGCGCCACCACAAAGTACAGATAGTTCTGCTGTGCCCCTTCCAGGCCGCTACCGCCAAACACCAAACCGTAAAAATTAGCGTGTCCGCTGGGCTTCATTAATTTGAAGGTACCCTTCACGGTATACGCGCCTGATGCGGTATTGGCTGGATTCCAGTACACTGCCGCTTTCGGATTGGTCGCGTGGAAGCCTGTTCCCATGGTGACGAATTTGATGTCTCCAGTGCCATCGGGATCCGACGCGCTGGTGCTGCGATCAACGCGCATCTTCCACCCCTGCGGTGCTTGGGCGGTAACAGTCGCCACAGTGGCTAGGGCAAGTACTGCAACATAAAAATAATTTTTCATCTGGCGTTTCTTCTTAAATCCCTTGGAGGTTACCACGACTGGGGTAAAGTTTCCCGCCGTTTCCTCCGATTGCCAGTCTTGGGGAAACTATGCCTCCCATGGCAATTATTAAATCGAGGTTCTTGTAACATGAGGCACTTAGCAATTCGGATCGGAACTGCATTCATTGTGCTTGTTTTGTCACTGCAAGCTGCGGAAACCGGCTTCGGTGTACGGACTCCGCAATTAGGCGCGGTTTTGGATGAGCAAAGCAAACAACTTCGCGTTATCGAAGGTGTTCCTGGCGCGGCAAACTTGGGGGCAGGCTCCTCAATTGGTGCAGTGGAGCAGGCCTGGATTTCGCCGCAGAGTAAGCGCGCGCTGGTCCGCCTGGGCGGGGAAGCTCCTGGTTTGGCCGTTGTTGACTGGCAGGAACAGTTCCGCATATTTCGGTCAGATACTCTGTCTGGTGGTGCCGATTTTGCAGCAATTTCCCCTTCCGCTAAAACATTTACCCGTTCCATTGGCGGCAAGATCGAAGCCTGGCAGATCGGACTTGGATCTCTGAACCTGCTTTGGACCGCCGATGCCCCGGACGGCATTGCCGCATTAGCCATTTCTGATGACGGGGAACTGGTGGCCGTCGTTGCCCCTGGTTCTGTGCAAGTTCTTCAATCTGCTGGACGTAACTCTACTGTGGCGAGCCTGACTGCTTTTGGCGCAATGAGTTTTGCTCACAATTCCCATGCCTTTCTGTTAGGCGAAGAAACAGGTGGAAAAGCACTCTTTTTTGAAGATGCGCTGGGTCAGGCACAGTCGGAAATCCTATGGGAGGTTGCCTCTCCGGAAAGCTTAATTGGAATCAGCTTCAGTGGGGACAATCGGCGAATTGCCTTGGCACTGGCTACGGAAATGTCTGGAAGGGTCCGTTTGACGGACATTTTAGGTCAAAATATGCTCGTTTTTGACACCGAATCGCGCCCAAATGGCCTATTTAGAGCGCAAGGTAACGCTGTTTTTCAGCTCAGTAGCTCCTCAAAGGGGACTATTTTCCTGCTCGATGGCGATTCGCCAGAGCCAAGATTGGTGACCGTTCCCGGTTTGGCAGAAATCAACAGTTTGGAGGTAATCAATGAATAAG
Organism: Acidobacteriota bacterium; assembly: GCA_031394025.1. GTDB lineage: Bacteria > Acidobacteriota > Terriglobia > Bryobacterales > Bryobacteraceae > JANXSF01. Next base: position 3,016 of record JANMWO010000121.1, on the reverse strand, counting down.
TCACAGGTATGGTTACTTGCGGCCTCCCTTGCATTACCGGCGATGAGCCAGGCAGGGGCGGTCCGTGCTAATCCGGGATTTTCTCGCGATAGTGTCGCCCGCAATGACGATGGATCCAGTCCACTGGTGCAGCTTGGGTTTACCATCAACTTCTTTGGACAGATTCGCAATGCCGGCTACGTGAATAACAACGGCAATATCACGTTTGATCGAGCACTTTCCTCCTTCACACCTTTCGGATTGGATGGAACGCAACAGGAAATCATCGCCGCATTCTTTGGCGATGTGGATACGCGAGGTAAAGGTTCCAGTCTGGTAACTTACGGGAACGACGTCGTAAATGGTCACGCCGCATTTGGAATCAATTTCATCAATGTTGGCTATTTTTCCTCACATGACGAAAAGTTGAACTCTTTTCAGTTGATCCTCATTGACCGCAACGATCTTGGTTCCGGCAACTTTGATCTGGAATTGAATTACGACAAAATCAAGTGGGAAACGGGCGAAGCCAGTGGTGGCGTGGGTGGATTGGGTGGTGTTTCTGCGGCGGTCGGTTGGTCTAACGGCACCGGGCTTCCAGGCACTTCCTATCAACTCAGTGGCTCGCTGATTCCAGGGTCGTTCCTTGATAACGGACCTCGCTCCCTGGTCAATCGAAGACAATACTCCACAGCCACTGGCGTGCCCACCGGTCGCTATACTTTTAGGGCTCGCAATGGTATTTTATTGCCTGGACTATCCATCGTTTCTTCAACTAAGATCGGCCCGATTTTCGTAGGCGATCCCTTTGCCATGCCGCTTGTTGCAGTTGGGGGTACAACCTATCGTTGGTCGATTCTTACAGATCCTGGACAGACCATTCCCTGGTTAAATCTGAGTTCGCTCGGAGTAGTGAGCGGGACACCTCCAGCAACAGGGATTTACGAATTTACGGCCAGTGTTTCGAGCAAAGTGGAAGATGCCGACCTGAGCGATGTGCAACGAATGTCCATCACCGTGATTCCCCCCACGTTATCTATTTCTGAACGAAGTTGTCCGTTGCAACCGGCCATTGCTGGAGTGCCCTACAACGTGAAATTGGCCGTTTCCGGCGGTAGTGGACCTTTTATTTGGTCGTGGGGTGACACAACTATTCCCGGTGTGACTCTTTCCGATGCAGGCGTTGTCGCTGGAACTCCATCGCGCGCGGGCAGCTATGTCTTCAATTTGAAAGTTGCTGGTTCCCGGGCAGGTTCGGCGGAACCAGGAAACCGTCAATGCAGCCTCACCGTCCAAGCTGCGTTCCCTGATCCGACCATTGCCGGGTGTCCATCTGCGAGCGGAACTCTTGGCGTCCCAATCAATGAACCACTGCGGGCTGGGGGTGGAGACTCACCTTACATTTGGAACACGGCAGGCACGCTTCCGCCTGGTTTTTCCCTCAATTCTGATGGAACTTTGTCGGGAATTGCCCAGGCTACTGGAACGTTCCAATTCGTTTTGGCCATTCGTGACCAGAAGGGAAAAACTTCTTCGCGGGAGTGCGCCATTCGAATTGCACAACCAGTGATTAATATCGCCACCGCCTGCCCATTGCCGGGCGGGGTTACGGGCACCACTTATAGCCGACAACTCGCCGCCAATGGTGGGCTCGCCCCGTATAACTGGTCCACATTAGGAAATTTCCCTCGCGGACTCGCCCTTGCTGCGGATGGCGCCATCAGCGGACGTCCCAATGACGGCGGTGCCTATCAATTTCGCCTGCAGGCTGAAGATTCGAATGGGAACAAGGCATCGGTCCCATGCAGTCTGGCCGTGCAGCGAGCCGATTTAAGTATCAACTCCTGTCCATTGCCTCCGGGAAATTTCGCTGCGGGTTACAGTCAGAGATTGACGGTTGCAGCGGGTCTCGATCCACTCCTGTGGAGTTCGGTGGGACGGCTACCAGCGGGTCTGTCTGTATCGAGTATGGGCGTCTTGAACGGAGTTCCCACAGAAGCAGGGGATTTCGATTTCGAGCTTCGCGTGAAGGATGCCCGTGGTCTGACAGCGGCTCAGGAATGCCGTTTGGCCATTGAACCGAGTCAACTAAAAATAACCAGCGGCTGTCCGGCCAACCAGCCCGCCATTGGAAGCAGCTATAGTTTCCAGCCGTCCGTCGATGGGGGGATTGCCCCGTATCGCTGGAGCGCCAACGGGACATTGCCTTTGGGCTTAAAGATGAACACCAACGGTGCCATATCGGGATCGGCCACCCAACTGGGTGGATTCACTTTTGAGACGGTAGTTCGCGATTCCCGGTCTCGTGAAACAAGCATGACTTGCACGGTTTCAACAAAGCTACCTGGGGTCCCGCAATTGGCATTCACCGGGCCAACGGGAGCAGTCGCACCGGCCACAAATCAGATTCCCATTGCTTTGGAATTGACCGATAGCTACCCACTTCCCATTGAAGTTACGCTTGGTATGAAAACTTCTGCCGAAACTGGTGCGATCAATGGTGAGGTGAATCAGCCCGATCCGACGGTTCGTTTCGCTGGGGGACAGCCAACCTTGGCGGTGACCATTCCTGCTGGGGTAAAGCGTCAACCTCTGAACATAATCTCCAGCGGGACGGTTGCCGGGCAAACCACTATCTTTGCCAGTAAGATTCGAATTGCTGGGGCGGATCTGCCAACGGTTCCGCCAGCTACGAATTTCACGGTTCGGTCGCTAGCTCCAGTATTGACCGACGCCTGCTATCGGATCATTGCACCGGGGCTGCAATTGGAACTCATTGGTTATTCAACTACCAGGGATCTGACAGCGGCGAATCTTACCTTAAATGGTTCAAAGCTGCCTAGCATCGCCTTGTCTGGCTATGCCGGAGAATATTTCCTCAATGCGCTTTCCATTCGGACAGGGGGAGCATTCTTCATTACGGCACCAATCGTCATGCTGGATCCGTTCAAGGTGAATTCGATTTTGGTGGATGTCACTAATCGAAGCGGTGCCTCGGCATCTCGCACTGTGCGGGTGTGTCAGTAAGGCCTACTTG
>JANMWO010000428.1:0-11183 GCA_031394025.1 Acidobacteriota bacterium | reverse complement strand
ATTTCAATGTGCCTTGGCGCCAGCACCAGCTTTTCAATGTACACTTCCGATGATTTGAACGACCGTTCCGCTTCACTTGCGGCATCACGCAACGCAGCTTCCAGTTCCGCTTCGGCATCTACGCGACGCATGCCCTTTCCACCACCACCGGCTGCTGCCTTGATCAACAGCGGATAGCCGATACTGGCGGCAATACGGCGAGCATCGGCGAAGTTGGTCACTGGATCAGTAGTTCCCGGAACCACTGGCGCACCGGCGGCAATCGCCAATTGCCGGGCTGCGGTCTTCGATCCCAACTTGCGAATGGCGTCGGCAGTGGGGCCGATAAAGGTCAGCCCGGCGTCAACAACGGCCTGCGCAAATTCGGCGTTCTCACTTAAAAATCCGTAACCAGGGTGAATGGCAGTTGCGCCGGATTGTTGGGCAGCAGCAAGAATCTTGGGAATTTGCAGGTAGCTTTCCGAGGAAGGCGAGGCACCAATGTGGATTGCTTCGTCAGCCATTTGGACAGCGAGTGATTTCCGATCTGCATCGGAAAAAACGACAACACTTTTTATGCCTAACTCTTTGAGGGCGCGGATAACGCGAACCGCAATTTCCCCACGGTTGGCAACAAGAACTTTCGAGAACATGAACCTATGAGTTTACCAGCAGGCTAACGATTCTTTGGGACAAATCGAACTTGGAGACGACAATCCAGAGCATCTGCCAGACGATCTAAAATGAACAGGGAATGCCCATTGAATTCTGTATCTTCAAATCGGCTTACAGTGGACGCGGTAGTTCCAATCCGCTTGGCCAATTGAAGGTGCGAAAGACCAGCATTGGTGCGCACGGAGCGAAGCTGATTGGCAATATCGCTACAGAGGAGCGTCTCATTATTGGGCAGCGGTGAAGTGAACAGCCGTTGGGCTGAACGGAAAATAGTTTGCAAGGCCAAATTCATAGCACTCGATAGTATGACATACAAGTACTACCACTCAGGAAGTAGTAGTACTTGCAGATATCGACTAAGCCTTGACTAAGCTATGTCTAAGTTTTTGCGGCGGGGACGGTTGTAGCTTCGCGTTGTTTCTGAATTGCGGCTGTTTTGAGCATTTGACGATTGTAACGATCAACGCGACCTTCGGTATCGATCAGCTTTTGGCGACCGGTGAAGAAGGGGTGGCAACTGGAACAAATTTCCACTCGGATGTCGCCTTTGTGCGTTGAACGAGTCTTAAAGGTGCTTCCACAGGCACAAACTACGTTCAGTTCGTTGTAAACAGGGTGAATTGCGGCTTTCATATTCGATCTCACTTTTTTCCGGGTAACATGCCGAAAGCCTGATTGTAGCATGGATCCTAATTCCTGACTATTCCGGTAACGATGTCAGGTAGGCCAGCATGCGCTCCATATCGCTTGGAGAAAATTTGTAGGCAGGCATGGGTGTTCCTGGCGAATACTTCTGCGGATCAATAAAATGCCCGGTGAGCCATTCCCGAGTTCGCCGAACGATAACCCCATTCAGCTTGGGACCGGTCTTCATGCCGACGCCGTTAATTTCGTGACAAATTCCGCATTGGTTCACCTGGTAGAAGATTGCTCCTTCCACCGGCAACTGGGCGGCGGCAGTCATATACCTGATGGCGTCGTCACTCACCTTGCGGCTGAACGAAGCCAGTATCCGGAGTTGATTTTCCGGTGAAGGACCAGCATGCTTTTCTTTGATGTGATCCATTACCCAATCCATTTCCCTGGAAGTTTTGAATGGCTGTTTGCCGGCAGCGTGGCATTGCGCGCAACCTTCCTTGCGGAACACACCAATGCCAGCAAGCTGATCTGGTGCCAGTTCCTGCCACGGTTCAGGGGCTTCCAGGCTGATTTCATCCCCGGCATTGGTTGGTGCATTGCGAAGTGCCGCCATAGTCAATGCCGACCAGCCGAGGGTGCACAGCAATACCACCACCATGGCATAGGTTCGCTTGGCAGTCTTGATTGCCGGGCCACGGTCAATGAAAGGCACCAATAAAAGAACGACAATGGCAAGATTTGGCAGAATCAGACTACCCACAATTTCCAACGGCCCTTCAAAGTATTTGAGGGTCTGAAACAGAAATAGAAAGTACCATTCCGGACGGGGAATGTAGGCCGTATCGGTAGGATCTGCCAGACGACCCAGCGGAACTTTGGCAAAAATCGCCAAGGCGAATAAGATGCAAAAGGCAATAAAAATGGCCAACGTATCTTTGAACACTTGTTCAGGAAAAAACTTCTTCTTGGGCTTGCTGTCATCTGCGGCAGGGGCAACGCCGTGCCTTCGAACCAGGTAGACGTGAAGCATGGTTAACAGTACCATCAGTAGCGGCAAAATCATTACGTGAACGCTGTAGAAGCGAGTAAATGTCAGCGCCCCCACTCCATTGGACGCACCCATTAATTGCTGAATATAGGGGCCAAGAACCGGAGCTTGGCCGGCGATTTGAGTAGTAACCACGGTGCCCCAATAGGCCCGGTTGTCCCACGGCAGCAAGTAACCGGTTAGGCCAAACACCATAGTGATCAGCAAAAGTACGACGCCCACCATCCAGGTAACCTCGCGCGGTTTCTTGTAGGCGCCCCAAACAAAAACCTGGATCATATGCAGAACCACAATGATCACCATCATGCTGGCGCCCCAATGGTGCAATCCGCGCATCAACTGGCCGCCAGTCAGTTCCGTAAGAATGTACTTCAAACTGGTATGGGCCTCAGTGGCGGTTGGCGCGTAGTTCATGGCCAGCATAATGCCGGTGAACACTTGCGTCATGAAAGAGAACAGAGCTACGGAACCCATCACCTGATGCCAGCCAGCGGAGGCCGGAATATCTTCATACAAGGCATGATGGAGCCCTGATACCAGGCCTGTGCGTTCTTCCAGCCAGTCGAGAATTTTCGGAATCATGCCTGCTCCGAACGGCGAATTTCGCCTAACAACAGTTTTCCGCCATCCACTTTAACGTCGTAGCGATCCAGGGCTCGGGGCGCGGGGCCACTCAGAACCTTGCCATCGGGCGAAAAAGCGGAAGTGTGACAAGGGCAGATAAATGTGTTGGAACCGTCTTCCCAGTGGTAGGCGCAGCCCAGGTGCGTGCATTGAGGGGAGAAGGCAATCACCTCAGTATCGGACTTTTTCAAGATCCAGGCGGTGGCCTTTTCGCGAGTCACTTTCCAGCCATCGACACGGGTTTTCTGAAACACCAATTCCGCTGGCTTGTTCGGTGGGATATGGGACAAGTCCCCGACGGCGATCCAGCCATCTTTTTTCTTGGCTTTGGGTGGAATCAGCAGGTAGCCACCGGATAGACCGCCTAAAGCAGCAGTGATGATGCCGCCTAGTCCAAAGATTGCCGCAGTGAAGAAAGATCGTCGAGGAGTTTCTTGTAGGTTATCGTTATTATCGGACATTTTTGTTAGTGTGCACTGTTCCAATGTGTGAGTCGCAAAGGAGTTGTAAAAAATTACCACTATCTGGGTTTAAAAAACAACAACCGCCCGAAAGTTTCGGGCGGTTGAGGTTTGGTAGCCTAAGAGTTAGGCTGAACTTCTGATCGATTTACAACTTTCTATTTACTAGCGCCGCGTCTCAAGGTGACCGGTCCACAGGAACTGCGGTTCCGGCACTGACGAAACCTGAACGTTAATAACTCCGACTCAACAGTCGGCCACCTCACGACGCGTCCAATTACAACCAGATATCATTTTATTGGATCACCTCCTTTTTCAGTGATACTCTTATCCTAAATCCAACTTTTCTTTCCGTCAAGAAATATTTTTGCTTCAGGCAGGGCGCGTTGGAAATGATGTTACTCGATGATTTTTGACGATGCCAAAAGCTTCGGACAGGTGCTTTTTATTTATCTCAATTTCGTCTTTCCCGCCGACGCATCACAGCAAAAAGCAGATGCGTGGGGTCTCTGCTATACTTATTGATTCATGAAGCTGTTTACTGCTTGCGCCATCCACCATCATCCCCATCATCATGCGGACGTCGTGCGTGCGCGGGCCTGTTCTTAAACAATTTTCAAATATGAGATTGAAAAGACGCCCGCCCTAATCGGCGGGCTTTTTCTTTGCCTAAAAAACAGTAGGGAATCAAAAATGGATCTGGACTTTACAAAACTCGATGGCTTGGTGACCGCCGTGATTCAGGATTACAAATCCGGTCGCATTCTGATGGTGGGCTATATGAACGAAGAATCGTTCCGCATCACGCGCGAAACCGGTTTCGCATGTTTTTACAGCCGCTCACGACAAAAGCTTTGGTTGAAAGGCGAAACCTCTGGTCACAAGATCGCCATCAAATCAATTCAAACCGATTGCGATAAGGATGCCCTGCTGATCCAAGGTGAAGAGCTTGGCCCCGGCGTGTGTCACGATGGCTACCAAAGCTGCTTCTATCGCACTCTTGAAAATGGCCAGTGGGTGGTCACAGAGAAACAAACTTACGATCCAAATTCTGTATACAAGGCCTGATATGAAACTAAAATTAGGAATCCCCAAAGGTAGCCTGGAAAACGCCACAGTGGATTTATTCCGTCGCGCTGGCTTCAATATTAATATTTCCAGCCGATCTTACTTTCCCGGCATTGATGATCCAGACATTGAATGCATGCTGATTCGCGCTCAGGAAATGGCTCGCTACGTGCAGGACGGCGTGCTGGATGCCGGGCTCACTGGTTTTGATTGGGTGGTGGAGAACGAGGCCGACGTCCACGTTGTGGCCGATCTTGTGTACGCCAAACAGAGCTTCGGCAAAGTGCGTTGGGTGTTGGCTGTTCCCGAATCTGCACCCGTTAAAACGGTGAAGGATCTGGAAGGCAAAGTGATCGCAACGGAACTGGTCAACGCTACTAAGCGCTACCTGGAACGCAATGGCGTCAATGCCAAGGTGGAGTTCAGTTGGGGTGCCACTGAAGTAAAGCCGCCTGTGCTGGCCGATGCCATTGTGGAGGTTACCGAAACAGGTTCCTCATTGCGAGCCAACAATTTACGGATCGTGGAAACAATCATGGAATCCAATACGCAGTTAATCGCCAATAAAACAGCTTGGGCCGATGATTGGAAGCGTCGCAAATTGAGCGATATCAAGATGCTATTGGATGGCGCGATTAATGCTCTGGGAAAAGTTGGCTTGATGTTGAATGTGGAGAAATCGAACTTAGATGCGGTGTTGGCGGTGCTGCCAGCGTTGAAGAAACCGACCATCTCACATCTGAGTGACGACAACTGGCTGGCCCTGAATACGATATTGGAAGAGATAACAGTTCGGAATATTATTCCCAGGTTGAAGGAAGCCGGGGCACAAGGCATTGTGGAATATCCGCTGAATAAGATTGTGATGTAAGCATATGATTCGAATCGTTGACAGCAAACAGGTAAAAAACATCCTCTCCCGCAAGGCCGCTCGCTTCGAAGAAGCGGAAGGAATTGTGCGGCCCATTCTTGAAGCGGTGCGCACTCGCGGTGATAAAGCACTGCTCGAATACGCTCGTAAGTTCGACAAGTTGGATCGCTCAACCGTAGCCGTTCCCCGGCCCGAACTGAAAGCTGCGGAAAAGAAACTGACCCAGGCATTTCGCCAGGCCGTGACCGTTTCATCTGCGAATATTCGAGCCTTCGCCCAACTTCAATTGCCAGTGGGGAAATCAAAATTAGTGTCCCCTGGCTTACGATTGGGACAAGTGGTTCGACCCCTGGATACTGTGGCCGCCTACATTCCATCGGGCCGCTATCCTCTGCCCTCCACATTGTTGATGACAGTGATTCCTGCACAAGTTGCCGGGGTCCCCAATATCTGTGTGGCATCTCCACGCGTAGTCACTGAAATTTATGGAACAGCTTCTTTGTTAGGCGTGAAGAACGTTTACCAAATGGGCGGGGCACAGGCCATTGCCGCATTTGCCTATGGGACTGAAACTGTTCCCAAGGCAGACCGTATTGTGGGTCCGGGCAACATCTATGTGGCTGCCGCAAAGAAGCTGCTGGCTGGCGAAGTGGGCATTGACTTCATTGCCGGTCCAACAGAAATTCTGATGATTGCAAACGATGGCAATCCCCGTTGGATTGCCGCTGATATGTTGGCCCAGGCCGAGCACGATACCGATGCTTCAGCAGTGTTGCTAACAACGTCGAAAGCGCTGGCATTGGCGGTGGCCAGCGAGATTGAAATGCAGCTGACTACCCTGCCCACAGCGGAAACCGCGCGCATCGCCATTGATAACAACAGCGCCATCATTTTGGTGAAGTCGCTGGATCAGGCTGTGGAAATATCGAATCAATTCGCCCCGGAACACTTAAGCATCCCCGATGCGAGTCTGGTGCCAGCCATCCGCCATGCAGGCAGCATTTTCATTGGTCCCAACAGTCCGGAAGCGGCTGGCGATTATTCATCGGGTCCCAATCACGTACTGCCCACATCAGGTGCTGCCCGTCTGCGTGGAGGCCTTTCATCTGCCGATTATGTAAAGATCATTTCCACCCAACAGCTTTCCAGTGCCGCTTTAAAAACACTGGAACCAGCAATTACAACGTTGGCTCGGGCTGAAGGTCTGGAGGCCCATGCCCGCAGTGTTGAAGCTAGATTCGATCTTAAAAAGAGAGAGAAATAACAGTGCCGAAAGATGAATTGCGCCCGCGTCCAGCCGTGGAACGAATGGCCCCGTACTCGCCGCCCACTGGCGATCGCGCCGATAAGTTGCGCCTCGATTTCAATGAGAACACCATTGGCTGTTCTCCCAAGGTGACTCAATTTCTGGCTGAGCATTTAATTGAAAACGACCTTGCTGTCTACCCCGAATATACAGACGCAAGAAAAGAGTTGGCCCAGTTCTTCCAAGTCGCCGAGGAAGAAATGATCTTCACCAATGGAACCGATGAAGCCATTCAAGTGCTGGTGAACACCTACGTTGATGACGAAGATGAAGTGCTGACGTTGCGCCCCAGCTATGCCATGTATAAGTTCTATTCAGAAGTGGCTGGCGCAGTGGTTCGTGAAATTGACTACCGCATTGCCAAGCTGGAATTCCCCTTGCAGGAACTGTTGGGTGCCATCACCCCAGCCACCCGCGCCGTGCTCATCGCCAATCCCAATAACCCCACCGGCACGGGAACCAATTTGGAAGGCATTGAGCGGATTCTTCAAAAAGCACCCAACGCTGCCGTTTTGATTGACGAGGCTTACTACGAATTCTGCGGCGTAACTGCTTTGCCATTGATTGAGGACTATCCGAATCTGTTCGTCAGTCGCACGTTCTCAAAAGTCTACGGCATGGCAGGCATGCGCTTCGGCTGCCTGTTTTCAAGCGCTGCCAACATCAAGTGGCTGCATAAAGCGCAGTCGCCCTATAGCGTAAATTCGCTGGCAGCATTGGCTGCACGAGCTGCGGTGCGCGATCAAGCCTACATTCGCCGCTATGTTACAGAAGTGCTGGCGGCGCGCGAACTGCTGTATGTCGGATTGGAGAAACTGAAAATTCCATACTTTCAAAGTCAGGCGAACTTCGTCCTGTTCTATGCTGGTGAGCGTGCTGTTGAAATTCGCGACACGTTGCGCAATCGCAATATTCTTGTACGCGACCGCAGTTACGAATTGCCCGGATGCGTGCGGGTCACAGTAGGAACCAGAGACCAGATGCGGCAATTCTTGGAGGAACTTTCAACCATATGGTAGCCCCTACCGACCTGATTATTTTCGATATGGATGGCGTGCTGGTGGACGTGCAGGAATCCTACCGCGCCGCCATTTGCACAACTGTGGAACACTTCACCGGAAAACAAATCACCCGCAATTTGATTCAGGATTATAAACACCAGGGCGGTTACAACAACGATTGGCTGCTGTCACAAAAGATAGCTGCTGACCTGGGGACCAACGTAGAATATGCGACCGTGGTGGACTACTTTCAAAAAATCTTTTTCGGCCCAACTCCAGAAGAAGGGTTGATGTGGCGCGAACGTTGGATAGCAAATCCGGGGTCGCTAGAACGGCTGCATCAAAAATATCGCTTCTCAATTTTTACTGGTCGAACCAAAGAAGAAGCGCAGATGACGCTGGACCGTTTCGCACCTGGCTTGAAGTTTCAACCATTGATTGGAGCCGATGAAGTGATGTTGGGCAAGCCCGCCCCAGAGGGCCTGGAACTGATTCAGACGCTGATTCCTAACGTTGAATATTTTTATATTGGCGATACAGTGGACGACGCCCGCTCGGCTGCAGCCGCAGGGTTGCCCTTCATCGGCATCAGCGATGGGTTGCAAGCGGAACTTACCGCAAAATTGTTGTGGGACGAAGGTGCCCTAGCTGTGCTGAGCGACATTAACCAACTGGAGACTTTTCTGTGCCAGTAAGAACTTCTTCCATTGAACGCATTACTAAAGAAACGCAAATTCGCGGATCGTTGAAAATTGAAGGTAAGGGCAAGTACGACATTCATACAGGCATCCGGTTCCTGGATCACATGTTGGAACTGTTCACCAAGCACGGCGGTTTCGACCTTACATTGCAGGCAACCGGCGACCTGGATGTGGATCAGCATCACACTGTGGAAGATGTGGGCATTGCGTTGGGACAACTATTTTCCAAAGCTTTGGGTGACCGTAAGGGCATTAATCGGGCTGGTTATTTTGTGCAGCCGATGGATGAAACGCTTGCCGTTGTGGCTGTGGATCTTGGTGGCCGTCCGGCATTGGTTTACGATCATAAAGTGAAAGTAGTATTGGTGGGCGATTTGCAAACCGAACTGCTGCACGATTTCTTTGACGGCTTTACAGTGCATGTGGGTGGCAACCTGCATGCAAAGATTCTTTACGGCAGGTCTAACCATCACAAGATTGAAGGCATCTTCAAATGCTTTGCCCGAGCCATGAAATTCGCTTGTTCCAAAGATGCGCGCTTGAAAGATCAATTGCCTTCCACCAAGGGACTTTTATGATTGCCGTATTTGATTACGGTGCAGGAAATCTGCGCAGCGTGCAAAACACTTTGGCAGAGGTGGGGGCAACTTACACCGTGGTGGATGATGTGGAAGGCTTGAACAAAGCTACAAAAATCATCCTGCCCGGCGTGGGACACTTCGGTCAAATGTTGCGATCACTGGACGCCATGCGCGTGCGTCAAACCATACTGGACCGCATTGAAGCGGGCATCCCATTTCTGGGAATTTGCCTGGGACTGCAAGCCTTGTTTGAAGAAAGTGAAGAGGCCCCCGGCGTGAAGGGACTTGGACTATTTGCAGGCAAGGTACGCCGTTTTTCTGAAGATGCCAGAGTTCCGCACATGGGTTGGAATGAAGTGGAACCCAAGCCTGCATCGCGATTGTTCAACGGCATGGGCGAACGTCCGTATCTATATTTCGCCCACAGCTATTTCGTGCCGGTTGTTGCGCAAGCTGCGGCCACTTGCCAATATGCCGAACCGTTCACTGCAGCCCTTGAATCGGAGAATGTTTTCGGCGTGCAGTTCCATCCTGAAAAGTCCGGCCCGCTAGGCTTGAAAATTGTCAAAAACTTTGTCGAACTCTGATCACTCCTGGACTTTTGATTCCATGCTGGCAAAACGTATTATTCCGTGTCTTGACGTCACCGGTGGTCGCGTGGTGAAGGGTATCAACTTCGTCAATTTGCGCGACGCGGGTGACCCGGTGGAATTGGCTTCGCGCTACAACGACCAATCCGCCGACGAACTGGTGTTTCTGGATATCACCGCGTCCAGTGATGAACGCAACACCATGGTGGATGTTGTGGCCAGGACTGCTCGCAAAGTATTTATCCCTCTTACGGTGGGCGGTGGACTTCGCAGTGTGGTGGATGCTCGTAAAATTCTGATGGCTGGTGCTGACAAGGTAAGCGTGAATACATCCGCTGTGCGGCGGCCGGAATTGATTAGTGAACTGAGCCGCGAGTTTGGGTCGCAAGCCGTGGTGCTGGCCATTGATGCCCGCCGACGCCCTGATGGTGGTTGGAATGTTTTCACCAAAGGTGGCCGTGTGGATGAAGGGTTGGATGCCGTGGAATGGGCCGCCCGTGGGCAGCAAATGGGTGCAGGTGAAATTCTGCTGACGTCTATGGATGCCGATGGTGTGAAGCAAGGCTTCGATTGCCAATTGACGGCAGCCGTTTCCCGAGCCACTCGCATTCCAGTAATTGCATCGGGCGGTGGAGGCATTCCAGAGCACTTCCTGGAGGTATTAACTGAAGGTCAAGCCGATGCCGCGCTGGCTGCCAGCATTTTTCACTATGGCACTTACACCGTCAACGACCTGAAAGAGTTTCTGGATAAATATGGAATTGTGGTGAGGAAAACTGTTTGATTATTCCCTGTATTGATTTGATGGATGGCAAGGTTGTGCAACTTGTGCAAGGTAAAGAGAAGGCGCTGGAAGGCGAAGCCCCACTGGTGATGCTGGAAAAGTTTTCGGGCTTTCCGGTGATTCAAGTGATCGACCTGGACGCAGCATTGGGTCGCGGTGCCAATGACGATATTGTGGAGACCTTGGCCGCCCATGCAACCACACGGGTCGGGGGCGGAGTGCGAACTCCAGAACGTGCCCGAAAGCTGCTGGATCAAGGTGCCAGCCGCGTGATCGTAGGCACTAGTGCGTTTACAAGAACAGGCATCAATCACGAACTTTTGAAATCGATTTGCGGCGAAGTGGGTGCTGAAAAGATTTTGCTGGCTCTGGATTCGAAGGGCGGCAACATTGTGGTTAAAGGCTGGCAGGAAGCCACCACACTTACCGCTGAACAAGTCATTGGCGAACTGGAACCCTACTGCGGAGGCTTTCTATGCACCTATGTCGATAAAGAAGGCATGATGCAAGGAACTGACCTGGATTGGTTTGGCCGATTGCGAGCAGCGACCACGCTCGAAATCACTGCGGCTGGTGGCATTACCACGCTGGAAGATGTGCGAGCCTTACACGCGATGTACATTCATGCGGCGTTAGGTATGGCCATTTATACGGGCAGATTGTCATTGGCTGAACTGGCAAAAATGAATTCTTAGAGGATCAATTGAAAGTCTTTTTCCTAACTTTCCTGGCCAACACGATGATGGCCGCGCCAGTCCTGCAGGACGTGCGGGGCAAGATCACTGCCGGTGATTTGGCTGGTGCCGCCGCTTACGCTGAGGACTTTCGCAAAGTCGGTGAATTGAAAGCAGAATT
>JANMWO010000406.1:0-17931 GCA_031394025.1 Acidobacteriota bacterium | reverse complement strand
GGCGCCTTGAATGTAGTCGGCTTCCACTAGCGAATCGGCCTCGGGCAAAGGCAGCCCGGTGCCCAGCGTAGCCTTCGCCTGTTGCGCCCAAAGAATCTTCTTCCCGGCATTGCGAATTTGAAAACAGATCTCAGCATCGGCCCAGCTATCGCCGAAACGCTGATCCAGGTAGTTCATTCCCTTCAGGAACGTCTTGCGCACCAGGAAAGATTGAAAACCAGGAAACACTAACGATGTTTCAGAAGTTGCTGGCTGTCGAAAGGGTGGCTTCAGATTTCCCGGAGCCGGTAATTCACGGGTCACCGTGGCCAGTTGTCCGGATTCACTTACTAACTGCGGAACCACTGCGGTGGCTTCCGGGGATTCGGCAAGAAGGTCGATGAGCTGTGCAATGGCATCCTTTTCATAGCGGACGGCCGGGTCTGAAAATAAGATGAATTCCCCTTGGGCACTGCGCAGCGCGATGTTTACTGCCTTCACCCATCCGAAGTTCTTGGGCAGCTTCAGAAAGTTAACCGACTCGCCGTACTTTTCACGAAGGGACTGCGTATTGTCAGTGGAGCCATTGTCCATCACGATAACTTCTAGAGCCTCGCGGCGTGATGCGGCCTGTATGGCATCCAGGGCAGCTTCCAGTTCCACGGCACGGTTGCGCGTGGCGATGATGATGGTGGCTTGTATGGCTACCGGTTGCTGTTCTTCTTGCGTCAAATCTGCCATGAATTTATGTTTAGGAAAACAAACGGCGCAAGGAACAAGCCCTTGCGCCGTCTATCACATCTGTTTACTGAGACACTTAGGACTTGGTATCGGCTTCGCCGCCGCCCTCTTGGCCTTCGCGCATAGCCGTAAGGCGCTCTTCACGACGCTTGGCTCGATCTGCCGCACGCTTCACAAGCTCTGAACCAACTAATTCGAGAATTGCGGTATCGGCACCATCGCCCTTGCGCCAGGCAAGTTTGATGATGCGGGTATAGCCACCATTCCGATTGCCGAAGCGGGCACCCATCTTGTCGAACAATTTCTTGACGGAATCCGGCGTCATCAGGTAAGAAGCTGCTTGACGGCGTGCCGCCAAATCGCCTTTTTTGGCCAGGGTAATCATTTTATCCACCAACGGCTTGGCCGCTTTGGCCTTGGTTACGGTGGTGGTGATGCGTTCCTCGACAATTACGGCGGTCACCAGACCACGCAACAGAGCCTTGCGAGCGCTGGCGTTGCGTTGGAGTTTGTATCCGGAAATCTTGTGTTTCATCTTCTTCTTACCTTGGCGTTCTTACGTTTACAATTGCTTGTGCCTTTAATGCAGGCAGTTATTCCGCTTCAACCATATCTTCGTCATCCAGTTCATCGTCACCCATGATCGGCGGAATGCCGCCAGCAGGTGGAACCAGACGTCCGGATGCATCCATCTTCATGCCAAACGACATGTTCAGGCCACCCAGAATTTCTTTGATTTCGTTGAGCGACTTGCGTCCAAAGTTCTTCGTACGCAACATTTCCGCTTCTGTCTTCTGCACCAAATCGCCGATGGTTTGAATATTGGCGTTTTTCAGGCAGTTGTAGGAACGGACACTGAGTTCCAGCTCTTCCACCGAACGGTTCAACACTTCGTTCAGTTGACCAGTAGCCCTTTCCGCTGGCTCTTCGGTCACTTCGGAAATTTCTTCGAAGTTGATGAAGATGCTCATGTGGTCTTTAACCAGCTTGGCCGCTTGCCCAATGGCATCCTGCGGAGCAATGGCACCGTTGGTCCACACTTCAATGGACAGCTTGTCGTAATCCGTCATTTGACCCAAACGGGCCGCTTCTACGGAAAAATTCACTTTGCGAACTGGGGAATGAACCGAATCAATGGGGATGTAACCCAACGGTAGATCTTCGTCGAAGTTGCGATCTGCGGCAACGTATCCGCGACCGATCCTCAGACGCATTTCAATGTTGAGTTTGCCGCCTTCGCCCACTGTGGCAATGTGCATATTACGATCCAGCACTTCCACGTCGGCGTCGGTTTCAATCTGTCCGCTTAATACTTCACCGGGCTGATCCACAACCAGGCGTACGGTATGGACCACGTCGGTCATCATCTTAAACGGAACCTGTTTCAGGTTCAGGATGATATCCGTAGCATCTTCCACAACACCGGGGATAGGGCTGAATTCGTGAGCCACTCCCTCAATGCGCACTGCGGTAATGGCAGCGCCTTCAATCGAACTCAACAACACACGGCGTAACGAGGTGCCGATGGTTGTACCAAATCCGCGCTCAAACGGTTGGGCGGTAAAGCCGCCAAATCGTTCAGTGAGTGTATCGGTATTCGCCACCAGGCGCTTCGGTTTTTGGAAACCTTTGAACATTCAATCTCCTTGCTTACAGGCTTTCTTAACATTCCTGATTCGGCGGCCCGATTCATTCAAGCCACCGCTGGCAACGCGTCTAATGCCGACGCGTTACTTGGAGTAAAGCTCGACAATGAGCTGTTCGTTCAATTGGATCTGAACTAGATCTTCACGCTTGGGGATGCCAATAATACGACCCTTTAGCGCTTCACGGTCCATTTCAAGCCAAGGCGGTGTGGGCTGATGGGCCGTTGCGTCCCGGGACTGGAGAATGTTGGAATTGTTTTTGGCGCTTTCACGGATTTCTACAATGTCGTTGGGACGAACAGTGTAAGAGGGGATGTTAAGCCGCTTTCCGTTGACGTTTACGTGTCCGTGACGGACCACTTGGCGGGCAGAGGAACGGCTGGTGCCCAGACCCATGCGATAAATTACATTATCCAGGCGACGTTCCAGCAAGCCCAGCATGACTTCACCGGTGACGCCCTTCATCTTATTGGCTTTTTCAAACAGGTTGCGGAATTGACCTTCCAGCACACCGTAGTAACGGCGGGCCTTCTGCTTCTCGCGCAGTTGCAAACCATAGCCGACAATCTTCGGCTTACGATCTTTGCCATGCTGCCCTGGGGGAAAATTGCGCTTTTCAATGGCACACTTTTCAGTGTGGCAGCGCTCACCCTTGAGAAACAATTTCATCCCTTCGCGACGGCATTGCCGACACTTGGGACCATTATACTTTGCCATTCATTCTCCTTGAACCATTTAGCAATTGAGAGTAGCCAAAGGTGCAGTTTACGGCCATTGCTTTCGGATTACCGTTAGCGGCGGCTTTCTTCCTGCTTTTTGCCAGCTTGCCTTGTCTTAAGAGACCAGCGCAAACGGACATCATTAAATTATACAACAACAAATCTTCACACAAATTCAGGGCGAAGGCTTTGGGCCTTGCCCCTCAATTGCAAATTGAATCAGGCAGAATCAAACTCTGCGCTTTTTCGGAGGACGGCAGCCATTGTGCGGAATGGGTGTTACGTCTTTGATGCTTCGAACTTCAATGCCGATAGTGGAAAGGACACGCACAGCCGATTCGCGTCCGGCACCAGGACCGGCCACCCGAACTTCAACGACACGCAGACCCGATTCCTTGGCCTTATTAGCGGCGGTTAACGATGCCTGCTGCGCTGCGAAGGGAGTTCCCTTGCGCGATCCACGAAAGCCCAGCGAGCCAGAGCTGGACCAGGAGAGCACGTTGCCCAACGGGTCAGCAAAGGTGATGATGGTGTTGTTGAACGTTGCCTGAACGTGGCACACGCCCATTGGTACACTCTTTTTCTCCTTCTTCTTGAAGGACTTTTTGCCGGAATTCTTAGTCTTAGCTGGTGCTTTTGCCATGTGTCTTTTTCGAAACCTTTACTTCGTTGCTTTCTTTTTAGCTGTGACCGTGCCGCGGCGTGGACCTTTGCGGGTGCGGGCATTGGTGTGAGTACGTTGGCCACGAGCCGGCAAATTGCGGCGATGGCGGAGTCCACGGTAGGAACCCATTTCGATGAGACGTTTAATGTTCATCGAAACTTCCTTGCGCAGATCGCCTTCCACTGAACCTTCGGCTTCAATCAGTGTGCGGATCTTGTTGACTTCTTCTTCGGTCAAATCGGAGACACGCTTGTTCTTATCCACACCAGTGCGGTACAAAATGGACTGGGAACGGGTCTTGCCAATACCGTAAATATACGTGAGGCCGATCTCGGCTCTCTTCTTGGCGGGCAAATCGACGCCTGCAATACGTGCCATTCTTAAACGCTCCTACCTTGTTTCTGCATCTGCATCACAATTAGCCTTGACGCTGCTTGTGTTTCGGATTGACGCAGATCACGCGGACCACGCCCTCGCGGTTGACGATCTTGCATTTATCGCAGAGTTTTTTTACGCTTGCGCGAACCTTCATGATTTCCTCAACAAACTTTTTATCCTGCCACGCCCCGGATCGAATGGTGAAACTTCCACCCCAACTCGATCACCGGGTCTCAGCCGGACGAAATTCTTTTCCCTTACCCCTGCGGGATGGGCCAATACCTGTTGGCGTGAAGCCAGCTCCAAACGAACCATGCCGTTGGGCATCAACTCCAAAACTGTGGCTTCGACCGCTTCGGCCATATACCACTATATCATTGAATCCAAGCAGGACAGCCCGCCAGACCTATCACTACGGTCGAGTCAGAACCCAGGGACCGTCTGCCGTCACCGCCACACAATGCTCAAAATGGGCCGATGCCGAACCATCCACCGTGACTGCCGTCCACTTATCAGCCAAAACTCGCGATGCTGGCTTGCCGACGTTTACCATCGGCTCAATGGCCAGAACCATTCCCTCTTTCAACCGTGGATTTTCTCCACGACGGTCAACGTAATTGGGGATCTGCGGCTCTTCGTGCAACTGCGTTCCTATGCCGTGCCCCACAAATTCCCGAACAATTGTGAAACCGTTGGATTCCACGTACTTTTGAACCGTCTCACAAATATCAAACAGGCGGTTTCCTGGTCGAACCTTGTCAATGGCCAGCTCCAAAGACTGCTTGGTCACTTCCATCAACTTCGATAGAACCGGTGTAATTTCCCCGATCGCCACCGTTACTGCTGAATCCCCGAAATAGCCATCTAACTGAACACCTGTGTCAATGGAAACAATGTCGCCCTTTTTGAGCTCCCGTTTCGGCGACGGCATGCCGTGGACAATTTCTTCATTCACCGACGTACACAAAACATAGGGGTAACGATTCCCTGCGGCTGGCGAAAAATACCCTTTGAAAGCAGGCTTGGCCCCAGCATCCCGCATCATTTTCTCGGCTACCAACTCCAGCTCGAAAGTTGTAATTCCTTCCACCGCCAGTTGGGCCATCTTCGTCAAAATCTCATGAACCAGCAACCCACTGCGCCGCATTTTCTGCAATTCCGACGCGCTTTTGCGAATGATCACGAAACCTACCCGCTGCTACGACGCCCGCGGATCCGTCCAGCGCGAGGCGTAAACCCTTCATAATGCCGCATAATCAACTGAGCCTCAATCTGATTGATGGTATCCATAGCCACGCCGACGACAATCAGCAGCGAAGTTCCACCAAAATAAAACGATACGTTCAAGCCATCCAGCAGGAAGCGCGGGAAATGCGCGTCAATCCAGTTACCCATTAACGGGAGGTGCTGCAGCTTGATGCCAGAGATCATGATTTCCGGAAGAAGGCACAGGATCGACAGGTACAACCCGCCCACTACTGTGATCTTCGTCAGAATATTGTTCATGTAGTCAGCGGTGTTCTTGCCGGGTCGAATACCGGGAACGAATCCGCCGAACTTCCGCATATTGTCTGCTGCTTCATTAGGATTGAAGATCAGGCTGACGTAAAAGAAGCAGAAGAATACAATCAACAGAATGAAAAGGATCACATACATCGGTTCAGAATGATTGATCGCCTTCAACATTCCAGACAGATAAGCGTTATCCCGAACCCAGGATAGCTGCATTGCTGTTTGCGGAAAAGTTAGCAAACTGGAAGCGAAGATCACTGGGATAACGCCGCCAGCATTCACTTTCAGTGGCAAGTGAGTGGACATTCCACCCATCATTTTTCGACCGACAACACGCCGGGCATATTGCACTGGGATCCGTCGTTCACCGCGTTCTACCAACACAATGAACCCGACCACCAGCACCATGATCGCTAAAATGACAATCAATTGCAGGGCGTTCCATTCGTGCGTGACCGCTACGTTGGTATAGATGTTATGGATGGCCGAAGGCAATCCGACGACGATACCAGTGAAAATGATCAGCGACATGCCATTGCCAATTCCCCGTTCGGAAATCTGCTCACCCAACCACATGATGAAGGCTGTGCCCGTGGTCAGCGTGATCATGGTCAGGAAAATAAACCAGGGACCAGGGTTGAGCACGAAATTACCGGAGGCCTGCAAACTGATAGCGATGGTCGCCGATTGCACAAGGGCCAACATGACCGTCAAATAGCGTGTCCACTGGGTGATTTTTCGTCGACCCAGCTCGCCTTCTTTGGACAGTTTTTCAAGAGTGGGGATCACCAGCGTCATCAACTGCAAAATGATGGACGAAGTGATGTAGGGCATAATGCCCAATGCAAATATTGTCAACCGGCGGAACATGCCACCGGAAAACAGATCAAACATCCCGAGGACTGTTCCCTGGTTCTGCCGGAAAAATTCTTCCAGCTTGTTGGCGTCAATTCCGGGGGTTGGCAAGTGGCCGCCCAACCGATAAATTGCCAGCAGTCCCAGAGTGAACAGAATTCGCTTCCGGAGGTCCGGAATTCGGAATGCGTTCGCGACTGCATCAAAGAACTTCATCTCTTCTCCGCGCTACTTCTGCTTCTTCTTACTATTCTTAATGGGAGCCGGAATCCGCTGCGGGATCACCGTGACAGTGCCACCGGCGGCCTTAATCTTTTCTTCAGCCGTCTTAGAAAATAAGTGGGCGGAAACGTTAAGGGCGCGAGTGATTTCACCGTTGGCAAGGATTTTCAGCCCATCACCCATCTTATGAATAACGCCTAGTTCCATAAGATTGGTGGGGTCAAACGAAGTACCTTCCAATTTTTCCAGCGTGCAGACATTCACTAGCGCATAATGCTTTTTGAAAATGTTGGTAAAACCGCGCTTCGGCAAACGACGATGAAGGGGCATTTGGCCGCCTTCAAATCCGCGCATTTTTGAGTAACCGCTAATCGAACGGGCACCCTTGGCACCACGACCAGAGAACTTGCCGCGACCGGTACCCATACCTTGGCCGACGCGCTGTTTCTTATGATTTTGTCCCTTGGGCGGCTTAATATTTGATAAATTCATCTTCGTGTCTCCGCGTGTTTGTCAGCTTAATCAACGATAGCGAGCAGGTGCGGAATTTTTGCCACCATGCCACGGAACGACGGAGTGTCGGGCCGAACCACAATCCGATTCATGGTTTTCAGACCAAGCGAACGCACAATCACTTTGTGCTTTTCGGGAGTGCAGATCGGGCTGTGAATCAGCTTGATCTTGATCATTTTCTGCGACATAACGCGTTTCTATCCTATTTCAACTAACAACTAATGTCTAAAAAATCTGAGTTAAATCTTGTCCAGGGCCAGGCCCCGTAGATCGGCAATGGTCTGCTTGTCTCGCAGTTGCTGTAAACCGTTGATGGTGGCTTTCACAGAGTTGTGCGGATTGCGCGAACCAAGTGACTTGGTCAGCACATTGGGGATGCCTACCGCAGTAATCACTGCACGAACCGCACCACCAGCAATCACGCCAGTTCCGGCCGGAGCGGGCTTCAACATGACCATACCGGTACCGAAAATGCCCATTACCTGATGCGGAATGGTGCCGTCCAGCACATTCACCCGGCTAAGATTCTTCTTAGCGGCTTCAATGCCCTTTTTGATTGCCGAAGGAACTTCCTTCGCTTTCCCTGTTCCGTAGCCGACTACCCGCGCTGCCGGATCGCCAACAACAACCAGAGCTGAAAAGCTGAGGTTCTTGCCGCCTTTGACCACTTTGGTGACGCGGTTGATGGCCACCACTTGCTCTTTCAAGCTAAGCTGCGTCGGATCGATACGTTTGATGATTGTTGGCATTAAAACTCCAGTCCTGCTTCCCGCGCGGCATCGGCCAGCGCCTTGATGCGGCCATGATACAAAAAGCCGCCCCGATCAAACACCACTTTCTTGACGCCTTTTTCAATAGCGCGTTGGGCCACCAGTTGACCGATTAATTTTGCGCCCGATAGGTTTCCGCCGCCCGAGACGGTAGTACTTTTTTCGTTGGTGGAGGCTGCAACCATGGTCACCCCGGCCCGATCATCAATGATCTGAGCGTAGATGTGCTTCAAGCTGCGGAACACCGCCAGGCGTGGCCGTATGGCATCGCCCTTAACCTTCTTGCGGATGCGGATGTGAATTCTCCGCCGGACTTCGTCCTTGTTAATTTTGCCGATCATGATCTTCTAAGCTCCGCTAATTACTTTTTACCAGTCGCGCCAGACTTGCCAACCTTCTTGCGTAGAACTTCGCCAGTGTAGCGCACACCTTTGTTCTTATACGGATCGGGCTTGCGCAACGACCGCATGTGAGCCGCCGCTTGACCCAGCAATTGCTTGTCAAAGCCGGTCAGCACAATATGCGTCTGTTTTTCAATTTTCGCATCAACGCCCGTCGGCAGCATGTATTCAATCGGATGCGAATAGCCTAACGTAAACGTCAGCACCCGAGGATCTTTCTGGTCGCAACGGTAGCCAATTCCCACGATGTCCAATTCGCGAGTGAATCCAGCAGAAACGCCCAGCACAGCATTGGCGGCCAAGGCTCGGGTGAGCCCGTGCAATGCGGCATACTGGTCAGCGTCGCGCTTGATATTCAACGTATTCCCTTCCTGTTCAATACGAATACCGTACGGAATTGGAACGGTGAGCTTACCCTTGGGGCCCTCTACCTGCAATTGCGCACCAACTTGAATCTTCACGTTGGCGGGCAGCGGAATCGGTTTCTTCCCTACTCTTGACATTGTTGTACCTTTAAATCTCTATTTTCAAAAAGTCGCCACTGCTGCGTCTTAGTAGACGTGACAGAGCAACTCTCCGCCGACGCCCGATTTGCGCGCCGTCTTACCGGTCATCACCCCTTTCGGAGTGGTGAGAATATTAATACCTAACCCGCCCAAAACCTTAGGAATATCCTTGCTGCCCACGTAAACGCGGCAACCTGGTTTTGAAACCCGCTGGATATACGAAATTACCGGATCGTTGCCTGGCGTGTACTTCAAGTAGATCTTGATCACACGCTTGGCGCCTTCGTCGGCAATCTTATAATTGGCGATGTAGCCCTCATCCTTGAGAATCCGGGCGATTTCAACCTTTAATTTAGAACCTGGGACGTCAACCTTCGGATGCTTTGCGGAAATCGCATTTCGCAACCGGGTTAACATGTCAGCAATTGGATCGCTCGTCATACACTTTCCTCTTGTGGCCTCTTCTCTACAACATTAGCCGTTACATTGGCCTCTAAAATCTTTTTCGTCCGGTGGCCTACCGTCGGCTCTTACAAGCTGGTGATACGTTATTCAAACAAATCAGTGACTACCAACTGGACTTAGTCACGCCAGGGATTTCCCCGGCTAACGCCAATTGGCGGAAACAAATTCGACACAAGTTGAACTTGCCAATGTACCCGCGCGGCCGACCGCAGCGGAAACAGCGGTTGCGGTGGCGAACGCCAAACTTGGGGACGCCTTTATCTTTGAGCGCCTTGAGCTTTACGTCCTTGGCGATTTTTGCCGTAGTTGCCATTCGCTTTTAATCCCTCTCTTACTTGGTGAACGGCATGCCCATTGCTCTGAGCAGCGCCAGCGCCTCGGCGTCGGTTGTAGCCGTCGTCGTGATGCAAATGTTCATCCCTTTAATCTTTTCAATCTTGTTGTAATCAATCTCCGGGAAGATCAATTGGTCTTTGATGCCTAGTGTAAAGTTGCCCCGGCCATCAAAGGCCTTGGTCGAAATACCGCGGAAATCGCGCACGCGCGGTAGAGCCACGTTTACCAGACGATCAAAAAATTCGTACATCCGGTCGCCACGCAGTGTAACCATGGCACCGATCGACATTCCCTCGCGCAACTTGAAGGCAGCAATGGACTTCTTAGCTTTGGTGACCACCGGCTTTTGCCCGGCAATGGTCCCCAATTCATTCGCTGCTCCATCCACCATCTTGGGATTTTGCGTCGCTTCACCAAGGCCAATGTTCAACGAGATCTTATTGATTCTCGGAACGGCCATGATGTTTGTGTACCCAAACTCTTTACTCAAAGTGGGGACAACGATTTTTGTGTAATGCTCTTTCAACCTTGCAGGCATATCCGGCTTAATTCCTGAATTTGTGAACTTATAACTTACTTTTTGTCGAGAACTTCGCCCGTCTTACGCGCCACACGAACCCGACGCGCTCCCGAACCTTCGCCTTCCATCTTCGTGCCAATGCGAGTGGTCACGCCGCCAGAAGTCAGAATCATCACGTTAGAAACGTGAATCGTTGCTTCCTTTTCGGCAATGCCACCTTTAATCTGCTTCTGCGGGTTGGCCTTGGTGTGACGCTTTACCAACATCACTCCTTCGACCAGAAGACGCCCACGCTCGCGGTCGATTTCCAGAATCCGACCGGTTTTACCCTTGTCGCGACCCGAAATCACCTTAACCAAATCGTTCTTTTTGAATCGGATACGGAGTTTCACCGTGACCAATCCTTTTCTGCCCATTACTTTCTGGGGAGCAGCCATTTAGATTACCTCCGGAGCCAGCGACACAATTTTCATGTAGCGCTTCTCACGTAACTCACGGGCCACCGGTCCGAACACACGCGTGCCCAGCGGTTCCCCTACTTCGTTGATCAGTACAGCAGCGTTGTTATCAAAACGAATGTAAGTCCCATCCTTGCGGCGAGTTTCCTTACGCATCCGAACAATCACGCAACGTACCACTTTACCCTTTTTCACTGCCGACTCAGGGGCGGCTTCTTTCACCGCTGCGGTCACAATATCACCCAGACCAGCGTGCGCACCCAGGTCGCCACCGCGAGGCAATATGCAACTCAACCTGCGTGCGCCGCTGTTGTCAGCGACATCGAGGATGGTTCTCATTCCAATCATGACCGGTGCTCCCTTTTCCTATCCAATCCCAAAATCATTTCTAAATCCGAGCTTTTCAAACCAAACGGCTAAACGGTGTCGCTCACAACCACTGCCTTGCGCACCACTTCCGCCAATGTCCAACGCTTCAGCTTGCTCAAGGGCCGACTTTCCACAATGCGGACAATATCGCCCGTCTGCGCCGTGCCTTCTTCATCGTGAGCGTAAAACTTTTTGCGGTGTTTCACCACCCGACGATACTGCGGGTGCTGCACCCGGCGAGTGACTTCAATGACGATCGTTTTCGCCATCTTCGTGGACACCACTTCGCCCACTTTTTCCTGCTTATTAGGTTTTGCTGCCGACTCTGCCATCTTATTTCTTATTCCTTTCCTGCAAGATGGTGAGCGCCCGCGCACGGTCGCGCTTCAACTCCCGCAGTTTCTTCAGACCCTCGGTCTGACCCATGGTCAAACGGAACCGTAGGCTATGCATTTGTTCGGACATATCCACCAAACTCTTTTCCAGTTCAGCCACATCCGATTCGCGAAGTTTTGCCGCAGTCATGACGAAATTCCTTAATCCCTACTATACGTGCTCATCACGCGATATCACTTTACACAACATGGGAAGCTTTTGGGCCGCCAAACGAAATGCCTCTTTAGCAATTTCCAGCGATACGCCTTCCATTTCAAACAAAATCTTGCCCGGACGCACTACACAAACCCACTCTTCCGGAGCACCTTTACCCTTACCCATACGGGTTTCAGCGGGCTTCTTGGTGATCGGCTTATCGGGAAACAACCGGATCCAAACTTTACCACCGCGCTTGATGTAGCGGGTCATTGCAATACGAGCTGCTTCAATCTGACGCGACGTCACCCAACCTCTGTCCATCGCCTTCAAACCAAAGTCACCAAAAGAAATGGAGGAACCGCGCCAAGCTTTGCCCTTCATGCGGCCGCGCTGCTGCTTACGGTATTTTACCTTCTTTGGCATCAACATAGCGTGCTAATCTCCTTTGCAGGCGTAAAACGATAAGAGCTATTTGCTCTCGGTCGTCTCGCCTCCCTCAACGGGCTTGGGGGCCTCTTCCTGTTTCCAGGCCGGTTGCGGTTGCGCCATTGGCGGCAACATAGTTGCTGGTGCCGGGGGCGCTGCAGTTACTTTGGGCAGATCACTGGGGACGGCTTGCACCGGCGCTCCAGCAGTGACTACCGGACCATCGGTTCCAGGCCGAGGTCCGCGACGGTCGCCACGATCCCCACCACGGTCTCCCGTTCTTTCCCCAGTCCGCTCCGGACGTGGTTCGCGACGCGGTTGACGACGCGGTTCCGGGTCACCCGTCCGACGAGGTCCTTCAGGGATTACTTCACCCTTATAAACCCATGTTTTAATTCCGATGACACCGTAAGTCGTGTAGGCCTGGGCGAAACCGTAATCGATGTCGGCGCGCAAGGTGTGCAGCGGCAGTTGGCCATGCAAGTACCATTCGCTACGAGCGATTTCCGCACCATTCAAACGTCCCGATACGCGGACTTTGATTCCCTTGCAACCGAAACGCTGCGCCGAATCAACAGCTTTGCGCATTGCCCGGCGAAAAGCCACGCGCTTTTCTAACTGCAGGGCAATCGATTCAGCCACCAACTGGGCATCCAGTTCCGGCTTGTGTACTTCCTGAATATCGATGAATACTTCGCGACCAGTCTTCTTATTCAGATCGCTCTTAAGCTTTTCAATTTCCGCGCCTTTGCGTCCGATAATGATACCGGGACGGGAAGTGCGGATCGTGATCCGTAGCTTGTTCCCAGGACGATCTACTTCGATAGAACTGACGCCAGCCGACTTCAGACGCGAATGCAATGCGCCCTTCAAGTTCAAGTCTTCTTCCAGTAATTTCGCGTAGTCGGCCTTGGCGAACCAGCGGGAGCGCCAAGTTTTCGTGACGCCTAACCGGAAACCGTAGGGATGTACTTTCTGACCCATGCTATTCTCGTTTCTCCGCTTTGCCTATGCCTTCTCAGATACCGACACGATAATGTGCGATATCCGTCGCTGGTAACGATACGCCCGACCCATTGGAGCCGGCCGAATTCGCTTCATGCGAGGGCCTTCATTTACATACGCTTCTGAGACGTAAAGTTTATCAACGTCCACGTGCTCGGACTTGTTCCCCGCATTGGCAATGGCCGAACGGAGAACTTTTTCTACTGTTGGTGCAATCTTCTTGTTGGTGGTGCGCAGGATCGTGATCGCTTCGCCCGCATTGCGACCGCGAATCAAATCAATCACCAGCCGCACTTTCTGTGCGGACATCCGGATATATCGTGCTTCGGCTCTTGCTGTCATGTGAGAACTCCGCCCCCAAATTCCTTGAAACTAGGAGGGCTTACCGCCTTTTTCCGCCTTGCCTACGTGACCCTTGAAGGTACGCGTCGGGGAAAATTCTCCCAACTTGTGGCCCACCATGTTTTCTGTCACATACACCGGAATAAACTTCTTGCCGTTGTGCACGGCGATCGTCATACCAACAAACACCGGCGTAATCGTCGAACGACGGGACCAAGTTTTCACCACACGTTTATCATTGGTGGCGATAGCTTTGTCGATCTTCGCCGCAATGTGCGTGTCGGTGAAAGGTCCTTTTTTTAGTGAACGGCCCATATGGTTTCGTTACCCTCTTACTTCTTCTTGCCCTTACGCTGTGCAATAAACCTGTCTGTACGCTTGTTGTTGCGGGTTTTGAATCCGCGGGTCGGTTGACCCCAAGGCGTAACAGGATGGCGGCCACCCGACGTCCGACCTTCACCACCACCATGCGGGTGATCTACCGGGTTCATCGTCACGCCGCGATTATGCGGACGCTTGCCAAGCCAGCGCGTACGGCCTGCTTTTCCTAACTTTTCATTTTCGTGTTCAGCGTTTCCAACCGTGCCCACCGTGGCATAACAATCCACCGAAATGCGGCGAATTTCACCCGATGGCAACTTCACCAGCGCCTGACCCTCTTCACGAGAAACCAACTGAGCCGATCCACCAGCAGTGCGCACCATCTGGCCGCCCTTGCCCGGACGCATCTCAATGTTGTGAATGATGGTGCCAGGAGGAATGTTCTTCAAAGGAAGCGCATTGCCAACCAGGATGTCAGCCGTGGGACCGGAAAGGATCGACTGACCCACCGTGATGCCCTCTGGTGCCAGAATGTAACGCTTTTCGCCATCCACGTAGTTCAATAAAGCGATGCGGCAAGTGCGATTCGGATCGTACTCAATCGTCGCCACAACTGCCGGAACACCGGGCTTATTGCGCTTGAAATCGATGATGCGGTAAGACTTCTTATGGCCACCACCAATGAATCGTGAGGTGGTTTGGCCCGTATTATTACGGCCACCGGTGCGCGCTTTGCCTTCCGTCAGCGACTTTTCTGGAGTCTGCCGGGTAAGATTTTCGCGCGACACTACGGTCATGTAGCGGCGACTGGGTGTAAAGGGTCGGAACGTTTTTACTGCCATGGTTAGAGCTCCACGTACTCAGGCATTTTCTGCCCGGCTTGCAAAGTGACGTATGCCTTTTTCCAGTCCGAACGGTATCCCGAAAAGCGGCCTCGGCGGCGCAGCTTACCTTCGTTATTCAAGGTACGGACCACAGCAACTTTCACTTTGAACATCTTTTCTACGGCTTTCTTGATTTGAATCTTGTTCGCCGTGGGCATTACTTCAAAACACAAGGTTGCTTCGGATTCTTTCTTAGTCATCGCCTTTTCAGTGACAACCGGGCGAACTAACACATCTAACATCGAACTCATGCCAGACCCTCCGACAAACGCTTGGCAGCGGTTTCGCTCATCACAACTCTCGCGGCGCGCAACAGGTGGTAAGGATTCACATCTTTACTTTCCAGCAGCGTCACACCTTCCAAATTGCGCGATCCCAGCGTTAAATTCTTGTTTTCGCCATTTTCGACTAAAAGTACAGTTTTCTTGGCGTTGAGACGATCCAGAATCAGGCGCATGGTCTTTGACTTGTGGTCAACCACCGCGAATTCTTTCACCACAGCCAGTTCACCGTCGCGTAACTTAGCCGTCAGAGCGGAGCACATTGCGCCCTTCAGCATCTTCTTCGGCAAAGAATACGAGTAATCCCGAGGTTGCGGGCCGTGCGTCGTTCCACCATGACGCCACAGTGGGCTGCGAATGGAGCCCATACGAGCCCGACCCGTTCCCTTCTGCTTCCACAATTTCTTACCGGAACCGGCTACTTCATGACGAGTCTTGGTCTTCGCCGTTCCCCGTCGCTTGTTCGCCATGAAATTT
Source organism: Acidobacteriota bacterium (assembly GCA_031394025.1). Lineage (GTDB taxonomy): Bacteria > Acidobacteriota > Terriglobia > Bryobacterales > Bryobacteraceae > JANXSF01. Next base: position 2,607 of record JANMWO010000406.1, on the reverse strand, counting down.
CGAACCGCTTCATACAACAAAGCTTGATTAATTGGTGCGCCAAACACAGCATCACTTAATTCCACTTCGCCGACTTTCGTATTGTTGAGATCGATCACGTCTACTTTGGGCATCGTAATTTCCTGTAAGCTCTAAGCCTGGGGGCTTAGCGCTTCGCCCTCCGAAGGATCACGTAACCGCCATTGGGTCCAGGCACTGCACCTTTCACCATGATCACGTTGTCCTCAATATCTACTTGCACAATTTCCAGATTCCGCACCGTCACCTGATCCACACCCATGTGGCCGGTCATACGGGTTCCCTTGAAAACGCGGGAAGGAAAACTGGAAGCACCAATAGAACCAGGTGCGCGGTTGAACATGGAACCATGTCCTTCCGGGCCGCCCTTGAAGTTATGACGTTTCATAACACCGGCGAAACCCTTGCCCTTGCTGGTGCCAATGACATCTACTTTGTCTTTCGGCTTGAAATGTTCGGCCAAAATCCGGTCACCCAGTTTGATGTCCGAATCGCCGGAGCGAAGACGCAATTCACGGAAAAACTTCACCCCTTCAGCGCTGGCCTTTTTCAGGTGACCGCCAATGGGCTTGTTGATTCGCGACGGCTTGACATACTCCATCAAGCCTAACTGGATGGCATCATAGCCATCGCTGGTGGGCGTCTTGCGTTGGGTAACAACGCAGGGTCCGGCCTTCAACAACGTGACAGGCACTACCTGCCCGTCGGGGCGGAACACCTGGGTCATGCCGATCTTCTTGCCTAGAATTCCTGGGCTCATATCTTCCTCTAACTAACTCATAACAGGCTCGACTCGCCGACGCTTCGCAAAACTACTGCAAAACATCCAACTCTGTTGCCAATCCCGTTCAGTTACCACGACGGGCGCGACACTCGCTAGCACCATTACAACTTCTAAAAACGTTCTCTACTTTTTCCCGCCGCCAAACGCCTTGATCTCAACATCGACCCCGGCCGGCAAATCGAGCTTCATCAGCGCGTCTACCGTATCCTGAGTCGGTGCCAAAATATCAAGCAACCGTTTATGCGTGCGGATTTCAAACTGCTCACGAGACTTCTTATCCACGTGCGGCGAACGCAACACGCAATATTTATTGATGATCGTGGGCAGTGGAATGGGCCCGGCTACCGTGGCCCCACTCCGTTTAGCTGTTTCGACAATTTCCTGCGTGGACTGATCCAAAATGCGATGGTCGTACGCTTTCAGCCGAATTCGAATGCTTTCTCTAAGAGACATGTTTTTGTTTCTCGAAACCTACGTAGTGATGATCTCTGACACAGTTCCAGCGCCCACCGTTCGGCCACCTTCGCGAATGGCGAAGCGTAAACCTTTATCCATGGCAACCGGTGTAATCAGTTCAATCACCATCTGCACGTTATCGCCCGGCATCACCATTTCGGTTCCTTCCGGCAGGTGCGCCACTCCAGTCACGTCCGTGGTACGGAAGTAAAACTGGGGACGATACCCGTTGAAGAACGGCGTGTGACGTCCGCCTTCTTCTTTCGACAACACATAAACTTCTGCTTTGAACTTTTTGTACGGCTTAATCGTTCCCGGCTTGGCGATTACCTGACCGCGTTCCACGCCTTCTTTATCGATGCCGCGCAGCAACAATCCAACGTTGTCCCCAGCGCGACCTTCGTCCAGCAACTTCTTGAACATTTCCACACCGGTCACAACTGTTTTCTTGGTATCCGTATAGCCGACGATTTCACATTCCTCGCCAACCTTCACGATTCCCCGTTCAATCCGACCGGTGATCACCGTTCCACGACCCTGAATCGAGAAAATGTCTTCGATGGGCATGATGAACGGCTTTTCAATGTCGCGCGGAGGCATGGGGACGTACTTATCGACGGCTTCCATCAGCTCGTCAATCGACTTTTCCCACTGCGGTTCCCCGTTCAGTCCACCCAGCGCGCTCACCTTAACTACAGGGAGATCTTCGCCAGGGAAACCGTAGGATGTCAGCAGTTCGCGAACTTCCATTTCCACCAGTTCGAGCAGTTCTGGATCGTCCACCATGTCCACTTTATTCAAAGCGACCACGATGTAGGGAACGCCTACTTGGCGAGCCAGCAGGATATGTTCGCGAGTCTGCGGCATGGGGCCATCGGTGGCCGCCACAACCAGAATCGCGCCGTCCATTTGCGCTGCACCGGTGATCATGTTCTTGATGTAATCAGCGTGGCCTGGGCAATCGACGTGGGCGTAATGTCGGTTCGCTGTTTCATATTCCACGTGGGAAGCGGCAATCGTGATACCACGAGCCTTTTCTTCCGGCGCGTTGTCGATGGAATCGAAACTGCGGAAAGTGTTCTTCGGGTTATGCTTGGACAGCGTCTTGGTGATCGCCGCCGTGAGCGTGGTCTTGCCGTGATCAATGTGGCCGATGGTGCCGATGTTTACGTGCGGTTTGGATCGATCAAATTTTTCCTTAGCCATGGGTTCTCCTACGATGTTAAGGTCTACGGGCTGGTTGCCCGACCTTGTGTAGATTGAAGCGGAAACTATGGAGCCGATGACCAGGATTGAACTGGTGACCTCGTCCTTACCAAGGACGCGCTCTACCAACTGAGCTACATCGG
>JANMWO010000389.1:0-3444 GCA_031394025.1 Acidobacteriota bacterium | reverse complement strand
TTTAACCACAGAGTTGTGGGGAAACATAAGGTTGGAAGCCCGCTTAATTGTCATTTGGCAGAAATCGGCGAATACCGAAATCGTAAAGGGCTGCTCCAATGAGTCCACCGAGGATGGGTCCGATAATGGGGATCCAGAAGACGCCGGTCCCATCGGTAAGGCCATTATTTTTGAATCCGGCAATGGCGGTAAACAGACGGGGGCCAAAATCCCTGGCGGGGTTGATGGCATACCCATGCATTGCCCCCATGCTCATCCCAATGGCCACCACAATCATTCCGACCACCACTGGTGCCAGATTCGACGCCGGTGGTTGATTGCGTTCATCGGTGACTGCAAGAATCAGGAACAGAAGTAAGGCGGTGCCCAGCACTTGATCGCCAAATCCCGCTGCCGGTTGATTGGGAAACGCGGGGAATGTACTAAAGATGCCCGCAGTTTTCTCCAAATTCGGATCAAACGATAGAAAAGCGGCTTGGTAATTGGCAAAAACCAGCGCTGCACCTACGAATCCTCCGGCCACTTGGGCCAGAATGTAGGGCGCTACTTTAGCCCAGGAAAATCCTCTGAAAACCGCCAAAGTGACGGTAACTGCTGGGTTTAGGTGAGCGCCACTGGTCTTGCCTGCGACGTAAATTCCCAGTGTGACAGCAAGCCCCCAGGCGAGTGTGATGTTGGTGTAACCGCCGTTCACCACTTCCCCCTGCAGACCATGTCCAAACAGCACAACCATGGCCACTACACCTAGTCCAATGGTTATAAGAACTGTAGTCCCCAGGAATTCTGAGAGCAGTTCACCGATCAAAGTTGTGCGATTCATGGCTTCAGGATTCTATCAGATCTGGTACTCCTATGCGAGTCGAAACTTAAGTTGTATTACAAGACATTGAATAGGTTGACGTTAAACCGCCGTCCATTAAGGAAGACTTGTGATCACTAACCGCCCTTGTTTCCAACGGATTAGAGACTGGGGAATATGAACATTTCGTCATATAAGGGGTTCTACTTATGCTTACGGATGCTTTACATTAACTCTTGACTAGATATATGAAAAGACCTTATAGTAGGGATAGTACTGTTGGTCTACTATCCGGTCACACTAGGAAGATCTGTGTTTAGCGCACAACCAACAATGCAAAATTTCGGAGGCAATACCAACGATGACAAAAATTAAATTATTATTAGCATTTTGCACACTAGGGTCCGTATCAGCATTCGCAGCGGTATGCGGTGGAACCGCCCCAGTCCAAAGTGCCAAACTTGACACCTTACTAGGCAATACTTGCACGTTCACCGACGCAACGCTTACCTGGAGTCTAGGTAACTGGACATTCAACGATACCAACAGCGCGGGTTTTTTAGGGAATCATGCCGCAGCATCTGACATCACCGTCACCTTTATAAAGATGTCCACCTTTTCTTATTCAGGTTTGACCCTGCCCGGAAACATTGCCGGAGTCTTTATACAGTACACCTACACCCCAACCGGTTCCAACAATAATTTCTTCAATACAACGACTTTGAATCCAGGAGCTGCTCAAAAGTCTTCGTTTAAGACTGGCTTCGGATTTGAACAGTTACAGGTTGCGCCCATTCCACCAATCTTCACCAATATGTTTGGGATTATTAATGCCTACACAGTGAGTGGGTCCACGGGTGCAGACGGCGTGCAGATGACCAAGAACTACCAGGATACAACCTGTCCTACTTGCCCAACCGGATTTGAAAACGTGGTTCTGTCAAAGAGTGGAACGAACGGCAATGCCATTTCAGTAACCACCTTAATTCCTCAACACGCCTTTTTCAACGTGAGTGACGACATCACCCTAAGCGCTGGCAGTTCCGTCCTGAATGGAGCACCAGCAGTTGCTAGCATTAACTTCTTCGGCAATGGTCAATACGTGACCCTTGGTGGAGCTGGCAACTTAGCTTCTCCTGAACCAGGAACAGTAGGACTCATTGGCGTAGGTTTGTTAGCACTTGGCGTTTTGAAGCGTCGCATGCGTAGCTGATCAATTTCATCAAACCCTCCTAAATTCTTCAAATCTAGAACGCCCAGCTTCGGCTGGGCTTTTTTATTGTCATTAAAAACAGTTGCGAACAATTTGGCGTGCGGCAGCCAGATCCGCTATCTCACCATCGCCTAAAGCCTGCACCAACACATTGCCAATTGCCGTAGCTTCCACTGGTCCAGCTACAACCTTTCTACCTGTGACTTGCGCCACTAAGCGATTCAGAAACTTGTTCTGCGACCCTCCCCCGACAATATGAATGATTTTGATATTGCGGCCAGTAAGCGACTCAATACTTTCCAGCACCTGTTTATAACGTTGCGCAAGGCTCTCTAAAATGACGCGAATCATTTGGCCTGGGCTATCGGGAACTTGCTGCCCGTGCTGCTGGCACCAGGCCTCAATCTTGGCGGGCATGTTCCCTGGATGAAGGAACGCATCCACATCGATCAGAGCAGTGTTAGGCCGGGCGCCTTCAGCCATGTTGGTGAGTTCTTCGTAGCTGTAAGTTTGACCATCGGCCATCCACGCCCTGCGGCATTCCTGCACCAGCCACAGGCCCATAATGTTCTTCAGCAGGCGAACCTTGCCACCATAGCCGATTTCGTTTGTCAGATTCAGCGCCATAGCTTCGTCGCTAACAATGGGATGATCCATCTCCACACCCATGAGTGACCACGTACCTGACGAGACATAGCACCAATCATCACCAGCTTCGGCAGGCACGGCCACCACGGCACTGGCAGTGTCGTGACCGGCGGCGGCGTAAACCATGGTTCCTTCCAGGTTGTTTTCTTTCACCAGCCAGGGTAGCAGAGGGCCTAGCTTTTCACCTGGCTGAATGATTTCTGGCAGTATGTTTGCGGGGAGATTTAACTTGCTGAGAAGTTCATGAGCCCAACGTTTTTCCACTGGATTGTAGAATTGCGAAGTGCTGGCGATGGTCACTTCTGCACGTTGCACTCCGCTCAGCCAATAGTTAAATAGATCGGGCATGAACAGTAATCGCGACGCGGCATTGAGTGCAGGCGATGCCAGTTGCTTAGTTACAAACAACTGATTCAGGGAATTGATCTGCATGAACTGAATACCGGAATTACGAAAGATAAATTCCTTTCCGGCCACTGCGCAGATTTTCTCAACCGAACCGTCGTTACGGGGATCGCGGTAGACGCGTGGGTTATCGAGCAGTGAACCGTCGGCACCCAGCAACCCGAAATCAACACCCCACGTATCCACGCCAATACCGTCGATGCGCAAATTTCGTTCTCGTCCGGCGATGTGCAGGGCGTGTTGAATATCGTGAAACAGGCGCAGAGCATCCCAATGCAAGCCGGTGTCCAGGCGCACGGTGACGTTAGGAAAGCGATGAATTTCTTCCAGCGTCAGACGCCCTTGATCAAGCGTCCCGACAATTGCGCGACCACTTTCA
>JANMWO010000332.1:0-4480 GCA_031394025.1 Acidobacteriota bacterium | reverse complement strand
CGGTACGCTTTACGAGTTCAATCAGAACTCCGCTTTCAATGCCACTCCCTTTTTCACCAACAAGGCCAAAGCCAAGAAGCCGGTTAGCCGATTCAATCACTATGGCGGATCGTTTTCTGGTCCGGTGCTGATTCCCAAATTATTCAATGGCAAGAACAAGGTGTTCTTCATGTTTGCTTATGAAGGCGTGCAGGATGCATTGCCTGCTCCTAGCACCAACACCATGCCAACCACAGCGGAACGTGGTGGTGATTTTTCTTCTCTCCTCAGCGTTGACTCAATCTATACGATTTACGATCCGCTCACGGCCGTGGCTCAGGGTGGTCGTGTAGCGCGGACACCATTTCCAGGCAATATTATTCCTGGTGGCCGCATCTCTTCCATCGCCAAGAATTATCTTCAATACTATGTGCAGCCCAATCAACCGGGCAGCCCCAATGGCCAAGCCAATTTTCTTTCCAATACCGATGGGGAACGGAACACTTTTTACAACGTCATTGGACGCCTGGATGTGAATCTTTCCGACAAGAACCGATTCTTCTTTGCTGCTCGTCATAACTTGCGCACCGGCAATGGTGGCAATGGGTTCGGCAAAACGGTAAACGACAACCCAACAGCAACCGATGCCCTGAAGCGCATCAATTGGGGCTACACCTTTGACGATGTCCACACGTTTACCCCCACCTTCCTAATGAATAGCCGTCTAAATTGGACCCGATTCGTTGAGCCCACCCGTAACTTTTCGCTGGGTTTCGATTCCACCACGCTAGGCTTACCTGCATACTTATCAGCAGCCGCGCCTCGCAAAATTCTGCCGAAGATTTCGTTTTCCAGCGGGACTTCCTTCACCAACCTGGGCGATACCGGTGGTGTGGAATTTCCGTTTGACACATTCCAAATCTTTGAAACCTTCACCAAGCTCAAAGGGAAACATACTTTGAAATTTGGAATGGATTTGCGACAGATTCGGGAATCTCAAACTAACTTTGGATTTTCCAATGGAACATTTGTGTTCGGCAATAACTGGACCAACGGTCCGTTGGACAACTCCGCAAGTGCTCCCATTGGACAGGACTTGGCAGCATTCCTTTTGGGTCTGCCCACTTCCGGCCAATTCGATTTGAACGCAGCCCGTACCAACAAGAACCACTATTACGGATTTTTCCTGCAGGATGATTTCCGTGTTCGCTCGAATTTGACGTTGAACCTTGGCCTTCGTTTAGAAGGGGAAACCCCAACCACGGAACGTTATAATCGTTCCATTAATGGATTCAACAATACAACCGCCAGCCCCATTTCAGCGCAGGCGATTGCCGCTTATAACGCCAACCCCATATCTGATATTGCTGCCGGTCAATTCAAAGTGAACGGTGGGCCTACCTTCCCGGACTCGTCGAATCCGGCCATTTTCTCCACGCCCAAAGCGAACTTCTCTCCCCGCATTGGCTTTGCCTGGACCCCTGGCTTTGGCGGTAACAAAACAGTAATCCGCGGCGGTACCGGTATCTTCTACTTCCCATATGGCATTGTTGGGAACCAGGCACCCGGCTTCAGCCAAAGTACGTCGCTTGTGTCAACTTTGAATGGCTATCTAACTCCAGCCGCCACGTTGGCCAACCCATTCCCGAGCGGCATTCAAGCACCTACCGGGTCAAGCCAAGGGCTCGGCACATTCCTCGGGAAGGGCATCACATTCTACGATCCGAAACCCGGCTATGCATACTCCGCACGCTGGCAGATGTCGGTACAACGGGAACTGTTCCAAGGTGTTCTGTTAGAGTTGGGCTACTTGGGGAACAAGGCAAACAAAATGCCAGTTGATCACAATTTCAATGGCACTCCGCTGCAATATCTTTCCAATGCTACTTCACGCGATCAAGCCAATCTTGACCGCTTGACGGCCAATGTACCCAATCCATTCGCGAACCTGATTCCAGGTACGAATTTGAATGGAAGCCTGGTAGCACGCAGTCAATTGTTGCAGGCATTCCCCCAATTCACCAACGTGACAGGGCAAGCCTTCACTGACGGCTCTTCCTTTTTCCACGCCTTTGAAGCGCGCCTTGAAAAGCGTCTATCCAAGGGTTGGCTGGCGATGTTGAATTTTCAGAAATCGAAATTGTTAGAGATGCGCAGCCGCTTAAACGATTTAGATCCGAAGCTTGAGAAGCGCATTGCTGGCGAAGATCGTCCCTATCGTGTGGTGGGCAGCACTACTTACGATCTTCCATTCGGCAAAGGGAAGGCTTACTTAACCAATGTGAACAAATTAGTGAACCAATTTGTGGGTGGTTGGAATGTCAATATGATTTACACTCTGCAACCCGGCTCGCCACTTACCTGGGGCAATGTTATTTACTATGGTGGACCGATTAATCTTGACCCGCACCATGTGGATGGTGCCTTCGATACTTCGAAGTTCAACATCGTTAGCAACCAGCAGCTTTCCTTGAATCGTCGGACGCTGCCCAGCCGTTATTCAAACTTGCGACAGGACGGAGTGAATCAGGTTGATTTTTCGGTGATTAAGTCAATGCACATCACTGAAAAGCTGGCCCTCACGTACCGCTGCGAATTCTTCAACAGCACGAATCGGGCAATTTTCAATGCCCCTGATCTGTCCCCGACTTCATCCACCTTTGGTAAGATCACTGGGCAGGCAAATACCCCTCGTCGGATTCAGATGGCTTTACGGTTAGTGTTCTAACGGGGATAACCCGTGGTTGAAAGACCGCTCCCTTGCGGTCACGGCGCGGTATCAGCGCTCCACTGCGGTTGGAATTTCGCGATTCGGCTGCATAGCTATTGCTAAACTTAAAGATTAGCTTCCCCATGAAAAGAGTGATTGTTGCCATTGACGGCCCGGCCGGCGCGGGAAAGAGTACGATTGCGCGCCGCGTTGCAGCCAAAACCGGATTCGTCTATATCGACACAGGTGCCATGTATCGGGCGGTGGCGCTGTGGGCGTTGCGTGCTGATGTTGATTTAACAGACATGCACAAGCTGGAAGAACTGGCCAAAGCTGCCAACATGATTTTCCTGGATGGCGGGTCTGGTATGGAGTTGAATGGCGAAGATGTATCGCTGGCCATACGCACGCCCGAGGTTGCGGCAGCGGCGTCGAAGGTGGCGGCGGTCACGGCAGTGCGTAGGGCGTTAGTTCAAAAGCAGAGAGAAATTGCTGATACCAGCAGCGTTGTCATGGAAGGTCGGGACATTGGAACGGTGGTATTTCCCGATGCTAACGTCAAAATTTATCTGGATGCGGACCACAGCGTTCGGGCTGAACGAAGGGCCCAGGATTTAATTGGCAGCGATACTTTGCAAGTTGCCAAGGACATTGCCGAACGCGATCAGCGTGATGCATCGCGACCTGATTCGCCAATGACACAAGCACCCGATGCCGTCTATCTGGATTCTTCCGGCCTCAATTTGGATGAAGTAGAAGAAGCAATTTTGAAGCTGATCCGCGAGCGCACTTCCAATGGAAAGGAGATTCATTAGTTTGACCGATTTATTGGTGATGAAGTTTGGCGGAACCAGCATGGGTTCGGCTGAGCGCATGAAAGTGGCGGCGCAAATTATATCGGAAGCACGAGCCCAGCGTCCGGTGGCCATTGTTGTTTCAGCCATGTCTAAGATCACTGACTTACTGCTGGATACCATGCGTCATGCTGAGGGCGGTGACCGCAGTGGTATGGATCAGAACCTGGGCACGCTACGGAAACGTCATGAAGACGCGTGTCGCGAACTGCTGCCGGAAGCGGCACAGCCTGCCATGCGAGTGCGCCTGGAGGCCCTGATTGCAGAGTTTCAACGCATTGCTGAAGGAATGTTGTTGCTGGGTGACCGTCCCATTCGTTCGGTAGATGAAGCGGTGGCCATTGGGGAACGGTTATCGTCCCAGTTAGTGGCCGCCTATCTTGATTCCACTGCGGGTATTCGCGCAGAAGCAGTCAATGGGGCGGAGGTGATTGTAACTGATTCTGTATTCGGCAATGCTACGCCATTGCTGGAACTAACTCGAGTGAAGGCGCAGGCGATTGTAAGTCCGCTGCTGGCGCAAGGGATTGTCCCGGTGATGACTGGGTTCAACGGAGCGACGCAGGACGGGCGTCCAACTACATTGGGACGTGGTGGATCGGACTTCAGTGCCTCGATTCTGGCGGGTGTGATGGACGCTGCGGAGTTATGGATTTGGACTGACGTGGACGGCATTATGACTGCTGATCCGCGCCTGGTGAAAGATGCTGCGGTGTTACATGAAGTGACTTATGCTGAAGCTGCTGAACTAGCTTACAACGGTGCCAAAGTGCTGCATCCAAGAACGCTGGCACCGTTAGTTGAAAAGAAGATTCCGGTTTATAGCAAGAACAGTTTCAACACCGGTGCGCCAGGTACAAAGATTGTTCCACAGTTGAAAACCGCGGGTGGGGCTCGCGCTGTTACATCGATGGCGAACGTTGCTATGGTGTCTATT
>JANMWO010000314.1:0-5674 GCA_031394025.1 Acidobacteriota bacterium | reverse complement strand
GGTTTTGGCGGGCCGGGCGAGGGGCTGTTACTGGTGCATGGCTCGATCGGCAAAAGTCTGGCGCCCTCTTTCCTCGACCGCATGCAGCGTGTGGCCCAGGACTTCGCGCAACAACATCTGGCCGACCAGAAGTTGCCCGACAAGGAGCGCGAGGGCTACACCCTTTTGTTGGCGATGCGCAGTTGGGAGTTCGAGGCCTTCACCGTATTGCGCCGCTGATGCGCGAACGCGGGGTGTAGTGCGATTGCCGGCGTGAGAAGTGTGACAATTGCGAACCCACGCGGATCAGTCCCACATCCTTTCAACGTCAAAATTTCTACGGCAAAAGCACTATGAAAATCCTGTTCGCTGCAATTACGGCATTGGCCCTTTGTGCATGTGCCTCCGACACCACCTCACAACGTCTTGTCGAAACCGGAGAAGCCTGCGCGGCGAAGGGCAAATTCATCAAGGTGGCGAACTGGGAGAATAGCCAGAACTTCTACTTCTGGAACAGTTATCGGCAGCCCGATGTCGAGGTGAGTTGCCGCTAGACGGTTCTCTCTGGGCACCAATATGCTGGTGTCCACCAAGTTGTCGTACGGGCCGCCTGATGCCGCTGCTGGAACCTTCGTGCGGCCGCGCCGGTTAGCACCACGCATGCTGATCTGGTCCAGCGCCTGACCGAACTGGAGATGAAGACCGAGGGCATCGAGTGCGCGTTTTACACCTTGGTCATAAGGTAGAGATTATTGACCGCCGTTTACTGACGCCAAGGCTTTTGGAGCAATTCATGTTGACACTTTTTGTATTGCGCTGCGATAATCCGGGCACATTAACTTTCGGAGCCGCGTTCGTGGACAGTGCCAGTAGATACAGTGATGTAAAGCGTGCCTTGATGGCCGCTGCGCACTCGGCACCCTGACGCCCCTCCCCGGGCTGGGGTCCTGAAACAGACCGCAGCCCCTCCCGCTTGTTTTGCGATGACTCCCTTGGAGCCGCGTAAAACATGCCAACCATCCAGACCCTATTCATCGCTGACTTCACGCCTCACAAAGAGGTCGCAGTCAAGTAGACCTGCGCCCTCTTGGGGAAGAATCTGGCACCGTACGTGCGCGTGGCTTTCTACAAGCCCAGCGGTTATGCCATGCCATTTGCAAATGACGAACTCTTCCGTCGCCCTCGTAACGGCGACCTGTCCCAATACGCGTTGGTACCGACTTCTGCTTCGCCGGCTCAGCTCGACGCACTGAAATCCGCGTTTGCGGTTGATCGGAACACCGTCTGGCCTACGCATCGTATCCGCTGCTTTTTGCTCTCACAGCAAATTGCCAGCCCTTGGGCTGCATCACGCTAAATCAGTTTGCGTAGCAGCGAATTATTTCCAAAAGTTCAGCCTTGTAAGGAGACTCAAATGGACCCAGACCCTAGTTGGCGCCAAGCGGCGTCTTCAGCAACCATCTTTTTTCCTGTGAATTCCAATCAACCGGCCAAGCCATGGAGGCCCTTACTCGCCTGAAAGACGAGCGAGGAAACCTCCTGGGCCATGGCCAAGGCTGCAAATCGGCCCTGTCCCGCTGGTCTTCGAAATCTCTCTCAGCGGGAGTGAGCAAGTGAAACTCAATCTTCTAAAAGAGGGAAATCATGTCAAACATCACCATCCTAAAGAGGCCACCAGAGGGCCGCACGGAAGTTACCTCGCATAGTCGGGGAGCGGTGCTGGACGACGCCCACTTGGGCGATATCCACGGAGCCTTCGGAACCATCGGGGCAAATGACCAAGCGCCGCGCCTGACCTTGTGGAGCAAGTTCAAAACCTTACTCGCCATCCTTGGCCCTGGCCTGATCGTCATGGTTGGCGATAACGATGCTGGGGCATTCGGCACCTATACACAAGCCGGTCAAAACTACGGCACCACCTTGCTGTGGACCCTGTTGCTCCTGGTGCCCGTGCTTTTTATCAATCAGGAAATGGTTTTGCGCCTGGGAACCGTTACGGGCGTTGGGCATGCGAGACTGATCTTTGAAAGATTTGGAAAGTTTTGGGGCGCCTTCAGCGTGATTGATTTATTTGTACTGAACGCGTTAACCATCGTCACTGAATTCATCGGAATCAGCCTCGGGCTGGAATATCTAGGAGTTTCCAAGTTGTGGGGGATCGGTGCGGCCGCCATTGTCATCATGGGCGCCGCGTCGACCGGAAACTTTCGGCGCTTTGAACGCTTTGCGATGATTTTGATACTGGGCAGTTTGCTGTTCGTGCCCATCATCTTCATGGTTCATCCTCCGGTGGAGCAAATGGCGCATGATTTCTTGACGCCCGCCATGCCGGCCAACGGCAAGTTGAGCGAAGTCATGCTGCTGATCATCGCCATAGTTGGTACGACGATAGCTCCATGGCAATTGTTTTTTCAGCAAAGCTATGTGATCGACAAGCGTATTACCCCGCGCTTCATGACGTACGAGCGCATTGATCTGTGGCTGGGCATTGTGATTGTCATCGTCGGAGCGGTCGCCATGATGGCCTTTACCGCACATGCATTTGGCGGAAAATCCGAGTTCGGCAACTTCGCGGATGCGGGTGCAGTCGCTACCGGCCTGGAAAAATACTATGGTCGCCTGCCCGGGGTCATGTTTGCGGTAGCCTTGATTGATGCCAGCATTATTGGAGCCTGCGCCGTCTCTCTATCGACGGCTTATGCCCTCGGTGATGTTTTTTCGCTCAAGCATTCGCTGCACCGAAAGGTTGGCGATGCCAAGGGGTTTTATGCTGTCTACTGCGGTTTGATCGCAGTCGCGGCCACGTTGGTATTAACGCCCGGCGCCCCTCTGGGGTTGTTAACCAATCTGGTACAAACTTTGGCCGGCGTACTGTTGCCCAGCGCCACCGTGTTCCTGCTTCTGCTTTGCAATGACAAAGCGGTACTCGGCCCTTGGGTGAATTCAAAGCTTTCCAACTACATTGCAGGCGCCATCGTCGCGGTACTGGTTATGCTGTCGATCATTCTTACTGCCTCAGTATTGTTCCCGAACATTACCGACACGCAGATTCTTGGTATTTTGGCGACCGGCGTGGTCGCAGCCATTGTTTCGGCTGCGGGTGTCAAGGTTTACGAAAAATCGCGCGGCATTACCCAGGTGGCTAGCGCGACCTACGACAAATCGATGCGCAACACCTGGCGCATGCCACCCATCAGCGAGCTGGCGCCGGCTCAAATCAGCCTGGTCAATCGCTTGTGGATGATCGTGCTGCGTGCCTATCTGGTCGTGGCAGCAGGCATGTTGATCTTCAAGATGTTTCAACTGGCCACCGGCCGATCGGCGGGAGTTTGATTCATGGGAAATTTCAAACTTCAAAGCTGCGTAGTAGGCAAGCTCGCGGCGAGTTGCCTCGCAGCGGTGTGCCTGAGTGCGCCGGCTTTTGCCCAGCTCCTCGCGGGTGGATGTCTTACCTCCGATGCTGCGAAGCTTGCGGTTAGCGCAGTGCCCAAGCCCCTCGTATTGGCGTCAGTTGCCGAGCAACCCAGCGAAGCATCAGGCGCGGCCAGCGATAAGTCGGGAGAAACGTTCTCTGAAAAACCGGCAGACTATTGGGTACCGACGCTGTTCGGTGACATGGGGGGCCTGCGCTCGGCGCTGGCTCGCCATGGTGTGACCCTGGGCCTGAGCGAAAATAGTGAGTGGTTGCGAAACGTCAGGGGCGGGCTAATGACCGGTCAGGCCTATCAGGGACTTACGACGCTGACTCTGGGTATGGATAGCGAGCAGGCAGGAGCCTGGCAAAACGGAAGCTTCTACTTAAGCGCCCTGCAAATTCACGGCCGCCAATTCACTCAAGACTACCTCGGTAGTATTCACACCGCGAGCAATATAGAAGCGCAAAACACCACCAGATTGTGGGAGTTGTGGTACCAGCACAGGCTCGATGAGAAGCTGGACATAAAAGTTGGCCAGCAAAGCATTGACCAGGAGTTCATGATCAATCAGTACGCTGGCCCTTTTGTCGCTGCTTATTTTGGCTGGCCAGCACTTCCATCCAACGATTTACCAGCAGGTGGGGGCATTTATCCGCTGGCAAGCCTGGGGGTCCGAATACGCGCCAAGCTGAGCGACTCCGCGACTCTTCTGCTCGGCTCGTTTGTCGGCGATGCGGCCAATACCAGCACCCAGGACCCACAAATAGCCAACAACAGGGGTACTACTTTCAGCTTGCATGGTGGAGCACTACATATCGCGGAAATGCAATACGCCATCAACCAGGCCAAGCCGGCCGATGCAGGCGTTGCCGTCCATAAAGGACTGCCCGGCGTGTACAAAATCGGAGCTTGGTATCACAACAAAAAGTTTCCCGACATGCGCTTTGACCAAAGAGGATTATCGTTGGCCGATCCCTTAAGAAGTGGCGGCGCCTTGCAGCATTCTGGCAACTACAGCGTGTATGGAGTAGCCGATCAAATGGTATGGCGCGACAGCGCAGGTGGGCCGCAAGCCGTCAACTTGTTTGCGCGGGCCATGGCTGCGCCTGGTGACCGAAACCTGCTCAGTTTCAGCGCCAATTTTGGAATGACGATAAGCGCACCTCTTGCAGGACGGGATAGCGATGTGGTTGGTTTGGGTTTGGGCTATGTCAAAGTTGGCGGTAACTCGCGAGGATTAGATGCCGATAACAACGCATTTAATGCAACCAATCTGCCGGTTCGCACAAATGAAGCATTTATTGAAGCCACCTATCAGTTGCAGGCGACGCCATGGTTGGTATTGCAAGGCATCGTTCAGTACACACGCAATCCAGGAGGGGGGTCGTAAACCCCAGCGATCGGATCCAGTCCAAAAGGATTCCCAATTCAACGGTGCTTGGGCTGCGGGCAAACGTCACCTTGTAATAACGCCGCTGAACATTCGCGCTCATGAGTACCGAGATCTATAACCAAATCTACGTTTGAGGCCCGATGCTGGCGCTTACGGCTTTTGATGCAGCGCACAGCCAGAGCGAGGAGGGCTGGTTTACGTTGGGCAGGTCCAGCAAGGGCCGGCTGCCGGCGGTGGCGGCGGTGGCATTGCGAGGCCGACAGGTGGATGGCTTCGGCCAGTTCCAGATTGGACGCGCGCCCATGCTCTTGCAGGAAGCGCAATATCTTCAAGTCGATGCGGTCGAATTCCGTGTCTTGCAAGATCGTCCCCTGTTTTCGCGTCAACGCGAAATTTTATTCGCTCCACATACCGGCTGCAGCGCGGTTTTACAAACCTATTTCCAGCGCAATCGCTAAGATTCCCCTACGCATGTTTTCACCGATCAAGGAGAAAAAATATGTCCGATCAGTTTGAGAATCCGATGGGCCTGATGGGCTTTGAGTTTGTCGAGTTCGCGTCCCCCGCGCCCAATGTGCTGGAGCCGGTGTTCGAGACGCTGGGTTTTAGGCGCGTGGCCGAGCACCGCTCCAAAGACGTGTCACTGTACCGCCAGGGCGATATCAACTTCATCGTGAACCGCGAGCCGCGCAGCGTGGCGTCGTATTTCGCGGCCGAGCATGGGCCCTCGGCCTGCGGCCTGGCGTTTCGTGTCAAGAACTCGCATATAGCGTACGAACGTGCTTTGGAGCGCGGCGCCCAGCCGGTGGAGCTGCGCACCGGGCCGATGGAGCTGCACCTGCCGGCCATCAAGGGCATAGGCGGCGCGCCGCTGTACCTGATAGAC